>NZ_JBEXOS010000072.1:0-41628 GCF_040611655.1 Streptomyces sp. NPDC006552 | reverse complement strand
GCCGATGGGGAGGTGGGTCTTCAGGGCGGAGAGGTAGGCGCCGTTGATGTCGAGGGCGGTCACCTCGTGCTCGCCGGGCGGCAGGTCGGGCCGGGCCGGCGCCTACGGCGTGTAGACGGCGTCGCTGCCGTACAGCTCCCGGGTGAACGCGGAGACGTCGCCGCTGCGGTCGTTCCCGTCGAGGTTGTACGTCAGGAAGACGCCGTACCCCTCGTCGACGGTGCGGCGCGCGAGGTCGGCGACCGTGGTCTGCGGGGTCCCGCCGATCTCGACGGCCGCCGGTGACAGCTTCGACCTGGGCAGTCCGATCGCCGGCACCTGCCAGCTCCCGTAGTACGGATTCCAGGCGTAGTCGAAGGCGGACGAGACGTCGACCCCGCCGTAGGACAGCCGCGCGGCGGCCGGGCCGATGTTGTAGAGACTGATGATCTTCCCCGGCAGGTCCGCGCGCAGCGCCGACACCAGGTGCACGAACGAGCTGTCGTTCGGCTGCCCCGTGCCGCCCGTGCCGTAATCGGCGTACTCGTCGTCGAAGTCGATGCCGTCGAGACCGTACCGTGTCACCGCGTCGGCCAGTTCGCCGGCGAACGCCGAAGCCGCTTGCTGCGACGGGAAGTTGGCGAACCCGGCCCCTTCGTGGTTGCCGAGCACGGAGAGCACGACCTTGATGCCCTTCTGCTGCAACGGCCGGATCTGGGTGGCGGCGTCGTCGAGGACGCGCTGCACGTTCTCGTTGAAGTGGAGGTACGCCGACCGCGTACCCGTGTCGTAGTTGATGTTCGCGGCGAAGATCACGGCGACGTCGAACACGTTCCCGCCGCCCGCGAGGGTGTATTTGCCGACGTTGAGCATGCTGTGGTTGTTCACCTCGACGTACGCCACCGAGGTCGGTCCCGGCGCCGCCGCGGGGGCGGGGGCCGCTGTCGCGCCGGTCGTCGAGGTCGTGCCGAGGGCGAGGGCCGCGACGGCCGAGAGCGCGAGCGCGGCCGTGCGCGCTCTGCGCCGCAGGAGAGTGAACATCGTCGATCGGTCTCCCATCACGTGGGGGGGGCGGCGCCCGAACTGTTCGAGAGCGCCGGGTGCGCACCCGATCTTTCCGCCCCCGGGGCCGGATCCACAGAACCGTGCGTCAACTCTTCACGACTCCCCCGCACCCGGCATCGGCCCGCGCAAACATCGGGAGGCCGTGATCATCGGATCGAGTTAATGTGCCCGGCTTCTCTTGGTCCGGGCCGAGCGGCGGCCCGTACTGTTCTCACGAAATCTGGATGGATTCCCGTCTGTACACCCGCATTTCGCCCTGCTGTCCATCCTGCTGCCCACCTTGCCGCCGGACCGTCGCTGCCCGGCCCCGCGCCCGCCACCCGACTACGGCCGGACCCGACCGAGGAGAACTCCCCCGATGACCGTTGACGCGACGCCGGAGGCCCGCACCGAGCCGCCCCGGCAGTCCAGCCTGGGCACGGCGGCCGCCCGCAATCTCTCGACCACGACCAAGTCCGCCCCGCAGATGCAGGAGATCACCTCCCGCTGGCTGCTGCGGATGCTCCCCTGGGTGGAGACCTCGGGCGGGACCTACCGCGTCAACCGCCGCCTGACGTACACGGTCGGCGACGGGCGCGTGGAGTTCGTCCAGGAAGGCGCCGACGTCCGGGTGGTCCCCCGTGAGCTGGGCGAACTCGCCCTGTTGCGCGGCTTCGACGACGTCGGCGTGCTGACCGCCCTCGCCGAGCGGTGCGAGCAGCGCGAGTTCCGGGCCGGCGAGACGCTGGTCGAGCGCGGCGCCCCGGCGGAGCGGCTCCACCTGATCGCCCACGGCCGCGTCAACCAGCTCACCGTCGGCGAGTACGGCGACGACATCGCCCTGGACGTCCTCGCCGACGGCGACCGGTTCGGGGACCACGCCCTGCTCGACGAGGACGCCCGCTGGGAGCAGACCGCGGTCGCCGAGACGCCGGTCACGCTGCTCACCCTCGCGCGGGCGGACTTCGCGGCCGTGATGGCCTCGGCGCCGCAACTGCGCGCGCACATCGAGGAGTTCAGGTCCCGTGCCGACCGCCGCCAGAACCACCGCGGCGAGGCGGAGATCGCGATGTCGGCCGGCCACCAGGGCGAGCACGAGCTGCCCGGCGCGTTCGTCGACTACGAGTCGAACCCGCGCGAGTACGAGCTCTCGGTCGCGCAGACGATCCTGCGGGTCCACACCCGGGTCGCCGACCTCTACAACAACCCGATGAACCAGACCAAGGAGCAACTGCGGCTCACCATCGAGGCGTTGCGCGAGCGTCAGGAGGACGAACTCATCAACAACCGGGAGTTCGGCCTGCTCCACAACGCCGACTTCAAGCAGCGCATCCAGCCGCACGCCGGGCCGCCGACCCCGGACGACCTGGACAACCTGCTGAGCCGCAGGCGCGGCACGAAGTTCTACCTGGCGCACCCCCGCACGATCGCGGCGATCGGGCGCGAGTTCAACGCGCGCGGGCTCTACCCCGACCACGTCGACGTCGGCGGCCAGCAGGTCACGGCCTGGCGCGGCGTCCCGATCCTGCCCTGCAACAAGATCCCCGTCACCAAGGAGCGCACCAGTTCCATCCTCGCCATGCGTACCGGTGAGGAGAACCAGGGCGTGATCGGCCTGCGGCAGACCGGCCTGCCGGAGGAGTACGAGCCCGGCCTCTCCGTCCGGTTCATGGGCGTCGACGAGCAGGCGATCACCTCCTACCTCGTCAGCACCTACTACTCCGCCGCGATCCTCGTGCCGGACGCGGTCGGCGTCCTGGAGAACGTGCAGATCGGCCACTGGCCCAGGTAGCGGATCCGGCCCGCCCGTTCCCCCCAAGGAGTCATGGATGCCCCCGCCCGAGCCGACGCCCGTCCAGTCGAGCCTGCCCGCAGCGGTCGCGCACTTCGGGGCGCACGTCCTGGCCGAGGCCGCGGCCCGCGCCCGCGACCTCGCCGCCGCGACCGGTGCCCCGTCGCTCCCGGCCCCGCCGGGGGCCGTGGCGCCCGACCCACCCGAGCCGGCCGCGCCCGGCTCGGCCTCGGCGGCCGCCACCGCGACGGACGCCGTACCCACGCCCACACCGCCGGTCCCCGCGGCCTCGCCGCCGGCCGCCCTGACCGCGGTCGGTGCCCCGCCGGCGCCCGCCGCACCGGCCTCTCCCCCGGCCACGGTGGACGTCCCGCCCGCCCCGGGAGCCGACCTGGAGCGGCTGCTGCGGGGCCCCAGCGGCATCGGTACGGCGGGGCTGCGCCTGCGCCCGCGCGTGACACCGGCGGCGCCCGCCGAACCGGAGACCCCGGTGGCGGCGGCCGCCCCCCAGGGGCGGCCGATCCCGGGCCTGTACCACCACGCCGTCCCGGACCCCGATCCCGTGCGCGTCGAGGAGGTGAGCCGCCGCATCAAGTCCTGGGCGCTGGACGAGGTCCATCTGTACCCGGACGACTGGGAGGAGGAGTTCGACGGCTTCTCCGTGGGCAGTTACATGGTCGGCTGCCACCCCGACGCGCCCACCGTCGACCACGTGATGATCGCCACCCGGCTGATGGTGGCGGAGAACGCGGTGGACGACTGCTACTGCGAGGACCACGGCGGCTCGCCCGTCGGCCTCGGCGAACGGCTGCTGCTGGCGCACACCGCGCTCGACCCCCTCCACACGACGCCGGAGTACCAGGCGGACTGGGCGAAGTCGCTGCACGCGGACGCGCCCCGGCGCGCGTACCGGTCGGCGATGGAGTACTTCGTCCGGGCCGGCAGCGCCTCCCAGGCCGACCGGTACCGGCACGACATGGCGCGGCTGCACATGGGCTACCTCGCCGAGGCCGCCTGGGCCCAGCTGGACGAGGTCCCCGAGGTGTGGGAGTACCTGGCGATGCGCCAGTTCAACAACTTCCGGCCCTGCCCCACCATCACCGACACCGTCGGCGGCTACGAACTCCCGGCGGACCTGCACGCCCAGCCGCAGATGCAGAAGGTCATCGCCCTCGCCGGGAACGCGACGACCATCGTCAACGACCTGTACTCGTACACCAAGGAACTCGACGCCCCCGGCACCCATCTGAACCTGCCGGTCGTGCTCGCGGTGCGCGAGGACCTCTGCGCCCGGGACGCCTACCTCAAGGCGGTCGAGGTCCACAACGACCTGATGCACGCCTTCGAGGCCGAGGCCGCGGCGCTGGCCGCCGACTGTCCGCTGCCGGCCGTCCAGCGCTTCCTGCGCGGCGTCGCCGCCTGGGTCGACGGCAACCACCACTGGCACCGGACCAACACCTACCGCTACAGCCTGCCCGATTTCTGGTAACGACCCGGCCCCCGGGAAAGATTGGAATGCCCTGTGACCAGCACCGAATTCACCGCCCCCGCCCGTGACCTCCCCCTGTTCGTGCCTAGCCCGGCCACGCCGTACCAGGGCGACATCGCCCGGTACTGGGACGGGGAGGCGCGGCCCGTGAACCTGCGGCTCGGCGATGTCGACGGTCTCTACCACCACCACTACGGCATCGGTGAGGTCGACCGCTCGGCGCTCGGCGGCAGTGACGACGCCGAGCGCGGGCAGCGGCTGATCGCCGAGTTGCACCGGCTGGAGTCGGCCCAGGCCGACGTCCTCCTGCACCACCTCGGTGACATCGGGCGGGACGACACCCTGGTCGACGCGGGCTGCGGCCGGGGCGGTTCGATGGTGATGGCGCACCAGCGCTTCGGCTGCTCGGTCGAAGGGGTCACGCTCTCGGCCAAGCAGGCGGACTTCGCCAACGGGCGCGCCGCCGAACTGGGGATCCAGGACCACGTCCGCGCCCGCGTCTGCAACATGCTCGACACGCCCTTCGAGACCGGGCAGGCCGCGGCCTCCTGGAACAACGAGTCGAGCATGTACGTCGACCTGCACGACCTCTTCGCCGAGCACTCCCGGGTGCTCTCGGTCGGCGGCCGCTACGTGACCATCACCGGCTGCTGGAACCCGCGGTACGGCCAGCCCTCGAAGTGGGTCTCGCAGATCAACGCGCACTTCGAGTGCAACATCCACTCGCGCCGGGAGTACCTGCGTGCCATGGCCGACAACCGTCTCGTGCCGCAGGCCGTCATCGACCTCACCCCCGACACGCTGCCCTACTGGGAGCTGCGGGCGACCTCGTCGCTCGTCACGGGGATCGAGGAGGCGTTCATCAACTCCTACCGGGACGGCTCCTTCCAGTACGTCCTGATCGCGGCCGACCGCGTCTGACGCGCGCCGGCCGGGAGGGCCTGGGCGGCCGGGCCCCCTCCCGAGGGTGCGGCTCCGCGAGCGACGGGAACCCGCTGGTGCGCAGGACGCGTCCGCCGGTGGCCACCGCGAACACCTCGCAGCCGGGCAGGGACGCGGCCCACTCGACGCCGTCGCCGCCCAGGGCGAACGCCGCGGTGGCGACGGTGTCCGCCTCGGTCAGCGTCGCGGCCACCACCGTCATGCTGAGCAGCCCGGTGGCCGGGCGTCCGGTGCGGCCGTCGATGATGTGGTCACCGCGCTCGTACCGGGCGGAGGTGGCGACCGCGCCGTCGGTCAGCTCCAGTGCGGCACAGAGCCGGTCGGCGCGGTCGGGGTGGCGTACCCCGGCCCGCCAGGGGCCGCCGGCCACGACGACGTCGCCGCCCGCGTTGAGACAGAACCGCCGTACACCCGCCGCCCGCAGCGACTCCGCGGCCCGCTGCGCCGACCAGCCCTTGACCACCGCGCACGGATCGAGGCCGCGCCCCGGCAGCCGGACGTCGAAGGCGCCGCCCGTGGCCCGGCGGTAGTGCTCCGCCAGGTCGAGCACCTCCACAAGATCCGCACTCAACTCGTGCCGTGCCAGCTCGCCCCGGCCGAACCGGGACACCTCGCTGCCGGGCCGGAACGGGCTGAACCGCGCGTCGGTCTCGCGCAGCCAGGAGAACACCGCCTCCACGGCCTCGTCCGCCACGCCCTCGTCGTCGATCCGCAGCGAGACCGGGAACCCCATGACGTGCTCGACGCGCCGCACGTCAGGTGCCGCTCGCGTCGAGGGCCGCCTGTAGGGACTCCTGGTAAGCGTCGCTGGTGATCGTCGCGCCGGTGACCGTGTCGACCCGCGCGTCCTGGGTCCGCAGCGTCTGCGCGATCAGCTTCGGCACGGCCGCCCGCGTCTGCGGGTGGTCCGGCTGCTGGAGCAGCCGCACCGCGGTGATCTTCTCGCCCTCGAAGGTCAGCCGGACCTGCACCGGGCCCTTCTCGGTCGCCACGGTCGATCCGGTGACCGTCCGCGGCCCGGACGCGCCCGCGCCGGTGCCGGCCGGGGCGGTGGAGGGGGGCGGGGCGGGCTGCGCGGTGGCGGTCGCGCCGCCGGCCGACGGCTCGTAGCGCCAGACGGAGACGAGTCCGACGAGGCTGACGGCGACGACGGGTACGGCTCGCTTCACGATGTCTTCCTCGTTTCTTCAGCCGGCCAGGCTGAACCGCTCGAAGTGGATCTGCCGCTTGGGCACGCCGAGTTCGCCCAGGGTGCGCAGGACGGCGGTCATCATCGGCGGTGGCCCGCACAGGAAGACGTCCCGGTCCGCGAGGTCCGGCACCAGCCGGGCCAGCTCGCGCGGCGCCAGCCGGTCGGGGACGGGCGGCCCGGTCACCAGGTGCAGTGCGGCGCCCTTGGCGGCGGCGAGGTCGCGCAGTTCGTCGTAGAGGACGGCGTCGCGCTCGGCGGCGACCCGGTAGATGACGACCGGGTGCCCGTCCAGGTCCTGGAGCAGGGCGCGGATCGGGGTGACGCCGACGCCGCCCGCGATGAGCAGCGACTCGCTCCGGGTGCGGTGCAGGGTGGTGAAGGCGCCGTAGGGGCCCTCCGCGAAGACGCGGGTGCCCGGCCGGAGGGTGCGCAGGGCCGCGCTGCCCCCGCCCGCCGCCTTGACGGTCAGCCGCAGGCCCCGGCCGTCGGGGGCGGCGGAGAGCGAGAAGGGGTTCGCCTGCCACCAGCGGTCCCGGGTCAGGAACCGCCAGAGGAAGAACTGGCCGGCGGCGGCGGGCAGCCGGTCGAGGTCGCGGCCGGTGATGTGGACGGAGACGACGGTGTCGGATTCGGGGACGACCGCGGCGACCCGGAACCGGTGGCGCGTGTTGCGCCACAGCGGCAGCGCGACCCGCCCGGCGGCCACCGCGCCCAGGGCGAGCCCCCACAGCCCGTACCAGTACGCCGTCGCGGCCGGGGACGAGGTGAAGGTGGTGCCGACCGCGACCTGGTGGGTGAAGGCGAGCACCACGGCCACGTAGGCGTACAGATGGATGAAGTGCCAGGTCTCATAGGCGAGCCGGCGGCGGGCGCAGCGGGCGGAGGCCGCGCCGATGACGAGGACGAGTCCGAGCGCGACGAGCGCGCGCAGCACGCCCTCGGTGGTCTCGGCGAGGTCGACGATCTCGCTGACCGGGCCGACGCCGGCGCTGTCCGCGTAGCCGAAGCCGATGAAGACGACGTGGGTGAGCAGGGTGCCCAGCACGGCGAACCCGGTCCAGCGGTGCCAGCTGGTCAGCCGGTCCATGCCGATGCGGCGGTCGAGCCAGGGCAGCCGGGCCACCAGGACCAGTTGCCAGGCCATGACCAGCGCGCCGAGGAGTCCGGCGAGGCGGCCGATGACGATGAGGGCGTTGGAGGCGAAGCCCGCCCGGGCGAAGAAGAAGGCGACCACGGCCGCGTTGGCGGCGAGCACCGTGTACAGGCCCGTGCGGGCCACCACCCTGGGGCGTATCGCCGTGGGGGGCGCGGCGGGTGAGCGGACGGTCGTCACGGGACGGCGGCTCCTTGGTCGTGGGGACGAGCGGCTGGTCTTCGAGCTTGGCGCGCGGAAGCTGTCGGGAACCTGTCGGACTGCTGACAAGTGCGTATCAATGCGGCCGCCGGGTGATCGGGGGGCCGGCCGGGCCCGCGGGGTGGCGCACTATGAGCGGGTGGAAAAAGTGCGCCTTCTGGTCGTCGACGACGACCCGCCGATTGCCGATCTCGTCGCGACCGTCGCCCGGTACGAGGGGTGGGACGCCGTCACCGCGAACTCGGGCGAGGAGGCGCTCAGGCTGGCCGGGGAGTTCGGCCCGGACATCGTGGTGCTCGACCTGATGCTGCCGGGGGTGGACGGCTTCGGCGTCCTGGACCGGCTGCGCGCCGCGGGCACGATGGTTCCGGTGGTCTTCCTGACCGCGCGGGACGGGGTCGCCGACCGGGTGGCGGGGCTGACCCGGGGCGGCGACGACTACCTGGTCAAACCGTTCGCCGTGGAGGAGTTGATGGCGCGGCTGCGCACGGTGCTGCGGCGCAGCGCCGGGCCCGACTTCCCGCGGTCGGTGCTCGTGGTGGGCGAGCTGTCGATGGACGAGGACACCCATGAGGTGCGCCACGGCGGGCGGTTGCTCACGCTGACCCCCACCGAGTACGAGGTACTGCGCTTTTTGATGCGTAAGTCCCCGACGGTGATGACGAAGGCACAGATCCTCGACCACGTGTGGGAGTACGGCTTCGGGGGCCGCTCGAACGTCGTGGAGCTGGTCGTCAGCCGGCTCCGCCGCAAGCTCGACGCCACGGGCGCCCCGCTGATCCGGACGGTGCGCGGCTTCGGCTACGTCATACGGCAGGCGGCCGAGTGAGGCGGGCGGCCCGGCGGGTGCGGCTCGCGTACCGGCGGCTGCGGCTCGGCACCCGTCTGGCGCTGGGGCTCGGGGTGCTGGCGCTGGGGGTGTTCGCCGTCGTCGGCACCGCCCTGACCACGTACATGCGGGACTACCTGACGCACCAGCTCGACGACCAGCTCGGGCTCGCCCAGGTCGGCCAGTCCAGGAGCATCGCCCACGACGGCACGCTCCAGGGCAAGAAGTACTACCGCTGGTACTACGCCGTGTACGACGTCTCGGACCGCGGCGCCGAGCTGCGCGCGCCGGAGGACGCCGCCGACCTGCCCCACGACATCGCGCCGCTCACCGCCGTGGCGAGGCGGCAGATCTCCGCGAGGACCGAGGTGCTGCGCACCGTGCGCCTCGCGGGCCGGGGTGAGTACCGGCTGCGCGCCTGCGCGGTGGAGCCCGGTGTGGTGCTGGTCAGCGCGGCACCGACGCGGGACATCGACGCCACCCTGCGGCGGCTGGTCGGCGTCCAGGTCGTCGCGTTCGCCCTGGCGCTCGCGGCGCTGGTGGAGTTCGGGCGGCGGATGCTGCGCCGGGGTCTGAACCCGCTCAGCGACATGGCGCACACCGCGCACGGGATCGCCTCCCACGACCTGACCGAGTCGGCGGCCCGGCTGCCGATCCGGGCCGGCCAGCGGGGCGGCGGTCCGGAGGTGGAGGAGCTGCGCACGGCCTTCAACACGATGCTGGAGCACATCGACGCCTCGCTCGCGGTCCGTGCGGAGGCCGAGCGGCGGCTGCGGCGGTTCGTCGCCGACGCCTCGCACGAACTGCGCACACCGCTGATGTCCGTCCGGGGGTACGCGGACCTCTTCCAGTACGCCGCCGCCAACGCCCCTGCGGAGCGCGACAAGCATCTGACCCGGCTGCGGGCCGAGGCCGCCCGGATGGGGGTGCTCCTGGACGACCTGTTGCTGCTCGCCCGGCTGGACGCCGCGGAGATGGACACGCCGCTCAGGCTGCGGGAGGCGGAGCTGGTGGAGGTCGTCGAGGACGCGGCGGCGGCGTTCCGGGCCGGCCACCCGGGCCGCCCGCTCACGGTCCACGTCCCGCGGCCCCCGGCCTCGTTGGAGCTGCGCGTGGACCCCGACCGCATCCGGCAGGTCCTGGACAACCTCCTGGCCAACGCGGCCGTGCACACCCCGTCCGGCACCCCGGTCACGGTGCGGGTCACGCGGGAGGAGGGCGCGGCGGTGGTACGGGTCGAGGATGCCGGGCCCGGCATCGCCCCCGCCGACCGGGAGCAGGTCTTCGACCGCTTCTACCGCGTGGACAAGGCCCGCACACGCGACCGCGGGGGCAGCGGCCTCGGCCTGTCCGTCGCCCGGTCGCTGACCCGCGCGCACGGGGGCACGCTCACGCTCGACAGCCGTCCCGGCGCCACGGTCTTCACGGTGACGCTGCCGCTCGGCGCCGCCGGCCGGCCCGTGCACGCGGCCGGCGGCCGGCGGTCGTCGTCCGGGTCCTGACGGGCGGTCGGCACGGCGGAACCGGCCGGGCCGCGTGCCGCCTCCTCGTACGGCACGCGGCGACGGGCTCAGCAGACGGGCAGCGGGTTCGTCTCGCTGCTGATCGAGGTGTCCTTCATGTAGCCCCAGGCGCCGTTGTCGGCCTTGGTGAACACCCAGCGGTGCGGGTGGGGGCCGCCGACGTAGGGGCCGTCGTCCCGACGGCAGCGGAACCAGCTCGGGTTGCTGTTCATACGGCCGACGACGACGTCGGGGTGCGGGTAGCCGTTGGTCTCCGCGGGCTCGTAGACGGCGGCGCCGCGGACGTTGTTGCACCACCATTCGGAGCCCTGGTACCAGCAGGGGGAGGCGGCGGAGGCGGTCGGTGCGGCGACGACGGTGAGGCCGGCGGCGAGGGCCGCCGCCGCGATCGTGCCGACGGTGTTCCTGAGGACGTGCATGAGATCGGCTCTCCTTGAGCGGGTGGTGCGGTCGGTACGGGTCGTGCGGTGGTCAGGCGTCACCAGCAGGCGGGCAGCGTGTTGGTCTCGCTGGCGATGGCCGTGTCCTTCATCCAGCCCCAGGCGCCGTTGTCGGCCTTGGTCCACACCCAGCGGTAGGGGTGCGGTCCGCCGACGTACTCGTCGGGGTTGCCCCCGTCGTAACGGCAGTCGAACCAGCTGGGGTTGGAGTACATGTGGCCGACGACCCGACTGGAGTCGGGGTAGGCGCGGGCGAGGTCCTTGAAGCCGTAGACGGCGGCTCCGGACACGTTGTTGCACCACCAGTGGCCACCGCTCTGCCAGCAGCCGGCGGCGGCCGACGCGGGCGGCGCGGTGGCGGCACCGAGACCGATGGTGAGCGTGGCCGCGCTGAACAGCAGAGCCAGATTCTTCTTCAGGCGCACGGCGGATGTCCCTTCTGCGTGCGGCGGTCGGTCCGCCTCTCCAGCAGATCTAGCAGGCGCACGTTGTTCGCCCTCCGTGGCTGGTAGTGAACAAACAGATCCTGAACAATGGGATCAAGGGGGGTGGGCCGGTGCCGCGCAGAGAGACGCCGCTTACAGAGGGCGACAGCCCGTTGCTTCGACTCGCAGCCGAACTACGGAAGTTGCGGCACGGCGCGGGCTCCCCGTCGTACCGCTCCCTGTCCGCGCTGGCGCACTACTCCGTCGCCACGCTGTCGGGCGCCGCGGCCGGACGCAGACTGCCGACGCTCGACGTGACGCTGGCGTACGTGCGTGCCTGTGGCGGCGACGCCGGGGAGTGGGAGCGGCGCTGGTACCAGGTGGCGGCGGAGCTGGCCGCGGAGTCGGACGCCGCCGGTGCGGCGGCGCCGGAGCACCGGCCGCCCTATGCGGGGCTCGTCGCCTTCGAGGCCGAGGACTGCGAGTGGTTCTTCGGGCGCGAGCGGCTCGTCGCGGATCTCGCCCGGCGGGTCGGGCAGCGGCGGCTCGTCGCGTTGTTCGGGGCGTCCGGCGCGGGCAAGACCTCGCTGTTGCGCGCCGGGCTCACGCCGCTGCTACGGGCCGGCGGCTACCGCGTGATCGCGTTCTCGCCGGGGCGGCACCCGCTGGAGGAGCTGGCGGTCCGGCTGGCCGAGCCCTCGGGCACCCCGCCCGGCCGGCTGCTGCGGGAGTTCACGGCGGATCCGCGCGGCGTGCACCTCACGCTCCGGCAGCTGGCGGCCGCCGGCGCCCCGGACGCCGGCCGCGGGTCCACGGCCGGGACGGTCCTGGTGGTGGACCAGTTCGAGGAGATCTTCACGCACTGCCGCGACGAGCAGGAGCGGACGGGGTTCCTCGCCGCCCTCCTCACCGTGGCCCGGGCCCCCAAGAGCGGCGGCCGCGTCGTCCTGGGCGTCCGCGCCGACTTCTACCCGCACTGCGCGCTCCACGGCGAGCTGGTGGAGGCGCTGCGGGACGGCCAGGTCACCGTGGGACCGATGAACGTCGACGAACTGCACAGCGTCATCACCCGGCCCGCCGCCCGCGCGGGGTGCCGCGTGGAAGGCCCGCTGCTCGCCCACCTGATCGCGCAGGCCCAGGGCCGGGCCGCCGTCCTGCCGCTGCTCTCGCACGCCCTGCTGGAGACCTGGCACCGCCGGCGCGGCCACGTGCTGACGCTCGACGGGTTCCGCGCCGCCGGCGGCATCGAAGGAGCGCTGGCCCAGACCGCCGAGACCTTCTACGCCGCCCTCCCCCCGGACCGGCAGGACGTCACCCGGCACCTGTTCCAGCGGCTCACCACCCTCGGGGACGGCACCGAGGACACGCGCCGCCGCATCACACGCGCCGGACTCGGCACCGACAGCGCCACCGCCGACGTGCTCGAACACGCGGCGCGCGCCCGGCTGATCGTCCTCGACGGGGACAGCGTCGAGATCACCCACGAGGCGCTGCTCCGCGGCTGGCCCCGGCTGCGCCACTGGCTGAGCGAGGACCGCGACCTGCTGCGGACCGCCCGCCGCCTCACCGAGGCGGCCGACGTGTGGGAGTCCCTCGGGCGGGACCCGGGCGCGCTCTACCGGGGCGCCCGCCTGGCACCGGCGCGGCAGCTGGCCGACGCGCGCACCCACCGGCTCACCGCGAGCGAACGCGCGTTCCTGGACGCGAGCCTGGCCGCCGAGCGCGCCGAGGTCCGCGCCGCCCGCCGCAGGACCGGCCGACTGCGGCTGCTGACCTGCCTGTTGGCGCTGCTGCTCCTGCTCGCCACCGGCACGACCTACTACGCGCTGCGGGCCGGCAGGCAGGTGACCGAGCAGCGCAACGCGGCGGTCGCGCTCAACGCGTCGGACCGGGCGAGCACCCTGGAGCACAAGGATCCCGCGCTCGCCCGGCAAGTGGCGCTGGCCGCCCACGAGCTGGCGCCGCAGCGGCGCACCCGGGACAACCTGCTCAGTACGCTCATGGGGACCTGGCGGGCGCACGAGTCCGAGGCGGTCGCGCTGGCTGTCGTGCCGGGCGGCATGTTCGTGGCCACCGGCGGCGGTGACCGGACGGCCCGGCTCTGGGGCCTCGGCGGCTCCGTGCCCCGGCCGGTCAGCACCGTGCGGGGCATGCACGGCACCGTCTGGTCCCTGGCGGCCGCCCCCGGCGGACACGTCCTGGCCACCGCGGACGCGAGCGGGGAGATCCGCACCTGGAGCCTGGCCGACGCGACGGCCCCCGCGGAGCTGGCCGCCTTCGGCCCGCGCGACGGGGCGATCCGCGCACTGGCCTTCAGCCCCGACGGCCGTACGCTCGCGAGCGGCGGCGCCGACCGCACCACACGCCTGTGGGACGTCCGCGATCCCGCGCGCCCGCGGCAGCTCGCCCGGCTGACCGGGCACGTGGCGACCGTCCGCTCGGTCGCGTTCGACCGGTCGGGCCGCGTGGTCGCGACGGTCGGCGACGACCGCGAACTCCAGCTGTGGGACGTGCGGGACCCGCGCCGCCCCCGCAAGTACGGGCAGTGGTACGCCCACGCCATCACCGCGCTCGCGGTGGCCTTCAGCCCCCGCGCCGACCTCCTCGCCACCGCGGGCGGCGGCGACGACTCCGTACGCCTGTGGTCGACCGCGGACCCGGCCCGCCCGCGGCGGCTGGCCGTGCTGGCGGGCCACAGCGACGTGGTGGGCGCGGTCGCCTTCAGCCCCGACGGCCGCACCCTCGCCACCGGCAGCGACGACCGGACCGTACGCCTGTGGGACGTGTCGCGCCCGGCCGGACCCGCGCCGCGGACGGAACTCACCGGGTACACCACCGCGGTCGGCGCCGTGGCGTTCGCGGCGGACGGCCGCACCCTGTTCACCGGTGTCTACGACGGCATGGTCCGCTCCCTGCCCCTGGACTTTCCGCGCGTCATCGGCCGGGCCTGCGCCGCGGCCCGGCCCGTCCTGACGGAACACCAGTGGCACCGCTACCTTCCGGGCGTCCCCTTCCACCCGCCCTGTAAGCGGAAGGGATGACGGATCGAGCGATAACTCCCCACGGAAGGCCGTGGAGTTGATAGCACTGACGGGGACAGATCTCGGGGTGGGAGGGGAACGATGGCGGCGGACGGGCAGCGGGAGTGGCGGGCGGGTGAGGTGCCCCGGGCCCGAGGCGAACTGGTGGGGCGCCGCACCGAACTGGCACAGGTCGCGCGGGCGCTGCGGCCGCACCGCGTGGTGACGCTCGTGGGGGTCGGCGGCGTCGGCAAGACCCGGCTGGCGAAGGGGGTCGCGGCCCGGCTCCGGCCGGAGCTGAAGGACGGCGTGTGGTGGGTCGCGCTGTCCGGTCTGCGCGAAGGGGAGCTGCTGCCGCACACCATCGCGGAGTCCCTGCCGATGGCGCACCAGACGGCCGTGCCGGTGATCGACGCCCTGGCGCACTACCTCGCCGGGCGCGACCTCCTGCTCGTCCTCGACACCTGTGAGCACCTCACGCGGGAACTGCGGCCGGTGGTGGAGCGGCTGATCGCGGCCGCGCCCGGGCTGCGGATCCTGGCCACGAGCCGGCGGGCGCTGGGCGTGGCGGTGGAGGAAGTGCTGACGGTGGATCCACTGCCCGTGCCGGGCCCGGACGCGGGGCGGGGCACGGAGCCGGAGAGCGATGCCATGGTGCTGCTGGCGGAGCGGGCCGCGGCGGCGGTGCCCGGGTTCACGGTCACCGACGCCGGCCGGGCGGATCTGGAGCGGCTCTGCCGCCAGCTGGAGGGCCTGCCACTGGCGATCGAGCTGGCCGCGGCCCGGCTGCGCGAACTCTCCCCCGCCGAGCTGGCCGACCGGCTCGCCGACCGGGTGACGGACCGGTTCTCGGTGCTGGGCGAGACGGACGGCGTCTCGGGTCCCGCCGACCCCGTCTGGCACCACGCCCTGCGCACCACGATCGGCTGGAGCCATCAGCTGTGCACCCCGGCCGAACGGCTGTTGTGGGCACGGCTGTCGGTCTTCGTCGGCAGCTTCGACACGGAGGGCGCCCTCCAGGTCTGCGCCGACGACCGTCTGGACCGCGAGGACATCCCCCGTCTGCTGGCGGGGCTCGCCGAGAAGTCGATCATCAGCTGGGAGCCGACCGCGGCCGGTGAGCGCTACCGGATGCTGGACACGATCCGCGAGTTCGGCGAGGTCTGGCTGCGGAGTCTGGGCGAGGGCCGGGAGTTCCGGCGCCGCCACCGCACCTGGTATTTGCGGCTGGCCCGGGAGGGCGACGCGGCGTGGATGGGGGCCGACCAGTACCTCTGGTACGAGCGGATGCACGCCGAGTTCGACAACCTCCGGCTCGCGCTCGACTCCTGCCTGGGCTCCGCGGACACCCGGATCGGCCTCGGGATGGCCGGTGATTTGTGGTTCCTCTGGTACGCGTGCGGGCTCGCCCGGGAGGGCAGGCACTATCTCGAGCGCGCCCTCGCGGCGTTCCCGGGGCCCAGCCCGCTGCGGCTGAAGGCGCTCTACGCCTACGGCCTGGTCCTGACCGAACTCGGCGACCTGCCCGCGCTCGAGGAGTGCGAGGCCGAGAGCACGGCCCTCGCGGCACGGTTCGGCGAGGCCGAGGACAGCCTCGCCAAGTCCGTGACCGCCGTGACGGCGGCGCTGCGCGGGGACGCGGCCACCGTGCTCAAACTCACCGACGAACTGCGGGTCCGGCACAGCCGCTCGCCGGAGGCGATGCTCAGCGTGCCCGGTCTCGGTTCGCTCTCCGTCGGCAGCCATGCGCGGATCGCCCTGGGGATGGCCGAGGAGGCGCTGGGGGGCCTGGACGAGATGCGGCGGACGTGTGACGCCTCCGGCGAGAGCTGGATGCGCGCCTGGGGGGACTCCATCCGTGCCCAGGCCGAACTCGCCCTCGGCCGCATCGAGGACGCCGAGCACTCCGCCCGGGCGTCGCTGAAGGTCAAGCACCGGATGCACGACAGCTTCGGCTCCGGCATGTGCCTGGAGGCGATCGCGCAGTGTGCCATCGCCGACGGCCAGGCCGAGCGGGCGGCCCGGCTGCTGGGCCTGGCGCACCAGTTGTGGGACGCGCTCGGCCGCCCCCAGGTCGGCATTCCTACGTGGGTGGCGGCCCACGAGGAGTGCGTCGGCCGCACCCGGGCGGCGCTCGGCGCCCCCGCGTACGACCGCGCTTTCCACGCCGGGTACCGGACCGACCTGGACGCCGGGATCGCCGAGGCGCTGGACGGCGCGGCGGCTGCGTGACCCGGCGGCCACGGGGGCGCGTGCCGGGCGCGGGTGCGCCGGCGTCCAGGTCATCGCGGGTCTACGGCTGCTTCCCCGCGCGTTTGGCCCGGGTCCAGTCGAGCAGTCTGTCCGCCGGCCAGGTGGTGACCACGCGGTCGGCGGGCACCTCGCACTCCTCCGCCCGGGCGCAGCCGATCACCTGCCAGTCCAGCTGGCCCGGCGCGTGGGCGTCGGTGTCCACCGAGAACAAGGTGCCCGCCGCGACGGCCTGGCGCAGCAGCCGGCGCGGCGGGTCGAGGCGTTCCGGGCGGCTGTTGATCTCCACCGCCGTGCCGGCCGCCGCGCACGCCGCGAAGACCGCCTCGGCGTCGAACTGTGATTCGGGCCGGCCGCGCCCGGTGACCAGTCGGCCGGTGCAGTGGCCGAGGATGTCGGCCCGCGGGTCGCTGACCGCGGCCACCATCCGCCGGGTCATCGCACCGGCGTCCATGCGCAGTTTGGAGTGGACCGAGACGACCACGACGTCGAGCTGGTCGAGCAGCTCGGGTTCCTGGTCCAGGGAGCCGTCGTCGAGGATGTCGCACTCGATCCCGGTCAGCAGCCGGAACGGCGCCCAGCGGGTGTTCAGCTCCGCCACCACGGCCAGCTGCTCGCGCAGCCGTTCGGGAGAGAGCCCGCGGGCCACCGTCAGCCGCGGGGAGTGGTCCGTCAGGACGGCCCACTCGTGGCCGATCTCCCGGGCGGCCCGGCCCATCTCCTCGATGGGGCTGCCGCCGTCCGACCAGTCGGAGTGCAGATGGCAGTCCCCGCGCAGCAGCGCCCGCAGGCCGCTGCCCGCCCCGTCGGGGACGAGGGGCGTCGTCCCCGCCTCGCCCTCCAGGCGCTCCAGGTACGCGGGTACGTCACCGGCCCACGCCTCCCGGATCACGGCGGCGGTCTTGGGACCGATGCCCTTGAGCTTCTCCAGGGAACCGTCCGCGACCCGCTCGGCCAGCTCGGACGCGTCCAGCGCGGCGATCACCTCGGCGGCCGTCCGGAAGGCCCGGACCCGGTAGGTGGGAGCGGCGGCGCGCTCCAGCAGGAACGCGATCCGCTCCAGCGCCCGCACCGGCTCCCCGGCCGGCCCGGCGTCCGCTCCGGTCTGCGTCATCGGGCTGCTCCCCCAGGTCGCTGCGCGGCGACGGCCGCGACCGCGGCACGGGTCGGGCCGGCGAGCGGCACCCGGCCGGCTCGCCCCACCAGGATGGACCGCGCGGTCCCGTTCAGCACGCGGACGGACCTCGCGACCGGGCCCGGCGCCAGGGGCCCGCGCCCGTTCGACGCCTGGCGCGTCAGGCTCCCAGCAGTGCGCGCAGCCCCGGTTGCAGCCGCTGTGCGTGCGCGCGGACCATGTCGTCGCAGAGCTGCCAGATCCGTTCGACCGGCAGGGCCGCGGCCGTGGCCGGGTCGGTCATGGCGGCCTGGCGGATGTGGCGCGGCTCGTCGTCGAGGGCGGCGCGCACGACGAGGTCGTTGGCGCTGAGGTAGCTCCGGTTGACGGCGGCCAGCTGGGGCGGGAGGGCGCCGACGCGGGTGGGCTGGATGCCGGAGCCGTCCACCAGGCAGGGGACCTCGACCACCCCGTGCGCGGGCAGGTTGTCGATCAGGCCGTGGTTGGGGACGTTGCCGTAGACGGTGCGCGGGGTGCCGGTGACGATGCTGTGGATGATCTGGGGGGCGTACTCCATCGTGCCCTCCACCTCCAAGGTCTCCCCGGCGGCCAGGGCCCGGCGGGTGCGCTCGTACGCGGCGACGTTCTCGTCCACGATGCCGAGGTAGGCGCCGATCGGCAGGCGCAGCCGCTCGATCTCGCTGTCGTGGCGCAGGTACCAGGGCACGTACTCGCTGGAGTGTTCGCTGGTCTCGGTCGGGTAGTACCCGAGCCGGCGGTACATGTCCACGCGTACCCGGCGGCGCAGCTGGTCGTCCGCGGCGATGAGCGCGTCCAGCCGCGGGTACAGGTCGCGGCCCTCGTGCTCGAACCGCAGGACCCAGGCCTGGTGGTTGACGCCGGCGGCGCGGTAGGTGATCTCTTCGTAGGGGACGTCCACGAGCTGGGCCAGGTCCTGCATCGTCCAGTACACCGAGTGGCACAGGCCGACGACCCGGGTGAGGCCGGTGGCCGCGGTGAGGTACTGGATGTTCATGGCCATGGGGTTGGTGTAGTTGAGCAGCCAGGCGTCCGGGCAGAGTGCGGTCATGTCCTCGCCGAGGGCCTTGAGGAACGGGAAGGTGCGCAGCGCGCGGAAGATGCCGCCGATGCCGAGCGTGTCGCCGATCGTCTGGCGCACTCCGTGGCGGGCGGGGATCTCGAAGTCGGTGCGGGTGGCCTCGCCCATGCCGATCTGCACGATGTTGATGACGAAGTCGGCGCCCGCGAGGGCCGCCCGGCGCTCGGCGTGCGCGGTGACCGTGGCGTGTGCGGCGCCGCGCTGCTTCGCGATGTGCTCCGCGGCCGCCCGCGCGGTGGCCAGGCGGTCGGGATCGATGTCGTGCAGGGCGATGTGGGCGCCCGTCAGGTCGGGGAAGGCGAGAATGTCGGCGAGCAGCCCCTGCGTGAAGACGACGCTGCCGGCGCCGATGAAGGCGATCTTGGGGTGGTTCATGAGGTGGGCGCTCCGGTGCGGGTGAGGTGGGCGAGGACGTCCTCGCGGGTGGGCTGGGCCGGGGTGCCGCCGTGGGCCCGGGTGGACAGGGCGCCGCAGACGACGGCGTGGTGCAGGGCCTCGTCGGGGGTGCGGCCCTCCAGGAGGGCGGCGACGAACCCGGCGTCGAAGCTGTCTCCGGCGCCGACCGTGTCGACGGGGCGCACGGGCAGGGCGGGGGCGCTCGACAGGCGCCGGCCGTCGTGGCACAGGGCGCCGTCCGCGCCGTTCTTGACGACGGTCAACGGGCCGCGGGCGGCGAGTAGTTGGGCCGCCTCCTCCGGGGTGCGCGCGCCTGGTCCGGCCAGCCCGCGGGCCTCGGCGGCGTTGGGCAGCAGGATGTCGGTCTCGGCGAGGACCGCCTCCAGTCCGCTCCAGGTCCCGGCGGGGTCGTCCTGGGTGTCCAGGGAGGTGGTCGCGCCGTGCGAGCGCGCGGTCCGCAGCAGGTCCGGCAGGTCGGCGGCCAGGCGGGGCTGGAGGAAGTACGAGGCGGTGTGCACGTGCCGGGCCGCGGCGAGGAGGCCGGCCGGGACGTCCGCGCCGCTGGTCGCGGTGAGGGTGCCGGGCGAGGTGAGCAGGGCGCGGTCGTCGTGCTGGGTGAGGACGACGGTCATCGGCGTCGGCAGCGCGGGGTCCATGCGCAGGGCGTGGGTGTCGACGCCACGGGCGGCGAGGGCGGAGCGGACGTAGTGTCCGGCGTCGTCGTCGCCGACGCGGCCCGCGAAGGCGACCGTCAGGCCGAGTCGGGCGGCTCCGCAGGCCATGATCGCTGCGGAGCCGCCGAGGGTCAGGGAGCCGGCGTCGACGAGTTGTTCGTGCTGGCCGAAGGCGAGCGGTTCGGTCAGGGGGCCGACGATCACGTCGGGGTTGGCGTCGCCGATGACGAGCAGGTCGTACCGGTGCGGCATCACACGTCCTTCAGGTCGTACGGGGAAACGGAGGGCAGACGGGCGTTCAGCCCTTGAGGCCGCTGGAGGTGAGTGAGCGGATGAAGGTCTTCTGGGCGCAGAGGAACGCGAGCAGGACCGGCAGGACCGTGATGACGTTGCCCGCCATCACGGCGGACCAGCGGGTGTGGTGGGTGCCCTGGAAGGTGGTGAGACCGAGCTGGAGCGTGTACTGGGTGTCGTGGTTGATCGCGATGAGCGGCCAGGACAGGTCGTTCCACGTGGTGAGGAAGGTCAGGACGGCGACGGTGGCCAGGGCGGGCCGGGCGAGCGGCAGCACGATCGACCACAGGACCCGCAGCCGCGCGCAGCCGTCGAGCCAGGCGGCCTCCTCCAGTTCGCGGGGCAGGGAGAGGAAGAACTGCCGCAGCAGGAACACCGCGAACGGTGTCACGAGCGAGGGCACGATGAGCGCGCCGAGCGTGTCGATGAGTCCGAGCTTCTTCATCACGAGGAAGGTCGGGATCATCGTCAGCTGGAACGGCACCGCCATGGTCGCCAGCATCAGCAACAACAAGGCGCGCGAGCCGGCGAACCGCATCCGGGCGAAGGCGTAGCCGCCGAGCGTGCCGAGGACGAGGTTGGAGACGACCGCGACGGACGAGACGATGACGGAGTTGAGCAGCCAGCGCGGGAACATGCCGTTGCCGAGGACGTAGCGGTAGCCGCCGAGGTCGATGCCGGAGGGCACCAGGGCGGGTGGGAACCGGTTGAACTGGGCGTCGCTCATCAAAGAACTGGCGCACAGCCACAGCAGCGGGAGCGCGAACAGCACGGCCAGCGGGGCGAGCAGCAGGTGCCAGGCGCTGAAGGGCAGCCGGCGGCGCGGCCGGCCGGCGGTGACGGGCGCGGCGAGCGGCCGCCGCCCCGCGGGGGTGGAGAGCCGGGTGGTGGTGGTCATGAGGCGGCTGCTTCCTTGCCGGCGCGGCGTTCGCGGCCGCGGACCACGCGCAGGACCACGGCCGGCACGAGCAGTGCCAGGGCGAGGACGTACGCGGCGGCGGCGCCGTATCCCGCGGTGAAGTTCTTGAACGCCTGCTCCCAGATGAAGTAGACGATGACGGTGGTGGAGCCGAGCGGGCCGCCTTTGGTGGTGACGTAGGCGAGGTCGAAGACCTGGAGGGCCTGGATGGTCTGCCACAGCAGCAGGAAGACGGTGACGGGCGCGAGGGTGGGCAGCGTGACGTGGCGCAGGACGTGCCGGCGCCCGGCGCCGTCCAGGCGGGCCGCCTCGACCAGTTCCCCGGGTACGTCCTGGAGGCCGGCCAGGTAGATGACCGTGCACAGCCCCGTGCCGCTCCACAGGGAGATGACGACCAGTACGTACAGCGCCTGCGCGGGGTCGGTGAGGAAGCCCTGCGGGGAGATTCCGAGGCGGTGCAGCACGGAGTTGGCGGCGCCGAACTCGGGGTCGAGGACGAAGGAGAACAGCACGCCCTGCGCCGTGGCCGACATGACGAACGGGACGAGGAAGAGGGTGCGGTACAGGCCGACGAACCGGATGCGCCGGTTCAGGGCGAGGGCGAGCGTGAGACCGGCGGCGATGCTCAGCGGTACGTACAGGAGCGTGTAGAGGAGGGTGTTGCGTACGGCGTCGTGGAAGTGGGGGTCCTGGGCGAGGGCGCGGTAGTTGTCCAGGCCCACCCAGCGGCTGGGGGTGACGAGGTCGTCGGCGCGGAAGGAGAGCAGCAGCGACCAGAGCACCGGGACGACGCTCAGGCCGAGGATGACCAGGACGGACGGGGAGACGAACGCCCAGGCCGTGGCGGACTCCCGGCGGCGGCGCCGGCGCAGGGCGCGGGGTGCGGAGCGGTCAGGCGGCACGGTCAGGGGTGCGGGAAGTCGGGGCATGTCAGGTCCTCAGCGCGGGATGAGCAGGGCGGCGTCGGCGGCGTCGGCACAGGTGCGCAGGGCCGCCTGTGGGGTGGCGCGGCCGAGGAGCACGGAGACGACGGCCTCCCCCAGCGCCTGGGAGATGCTCGGATAGGCGGGGTGCACGGGCCGGACGCGGGCGGAGGGCAGGGCGTCGGTCCACACCGCGAGGCCCGGGGCGGTCTTCGCGTGCGCGCGCCACGCGCGGCTGTCCTCGCTCCCCCGGCTCAGCGGCAGGCTGCCGGCCCGGACGTCCCAGCGGCTGTCCTGGGCGGGGTCGGTGAGCCAGCCGACGAAGGTGCGGGCGGCACGGGCACGTGCCGCGCCGTTGTCGAAGACCGTCCACGTGTCGGGCCCGGAGATCGTCACCGGGTGGCCGTCGAAGGTGGGCAGCGGCACCACGTGGTAGCCGATCCCGGCCTGGGTGATGTCCGGCAGCTGCCAGGGGCCGGTCGCGACCATGGCCATCCGCCCGGCCAGGAACACCTTGTACATCTGCTCGCTGCCCGGTTTGGGGTCGACGTAGACGCTTCGGTCGCGCACCAGGTCCCGGACGACTTCGAGGGCGCGGACGCCTTCCTCGGCGAAGCCGATGTGCTTGCCGTCCTCGGCGATCACGTCGCCGCCGAGCCCCCAGATCAGCGGCCACAGCCGCCATACGGTGTCCTCGTCGCCGGTGCCGGGCCAGCCGGTGCCGAACCGGCCCCCGGCCGTGTCGGTGAGGCGGCGGGCCACGTCGGTGAACTCGGCCCAGCTCCAGCCGGGTTGGGGCAGTGCGAGGCCGGCCTCGGCGAAGAGCTGCTTGTTGCAGACCACGGCCAGGCAGTCGACGACCGCGGGCAGAGCCCGGACCCGGCCGTTGACGGTGACGGCCTGGCGGGCGGAGGGCCAGTAACTCGTCCAGGGGGTGGGCCGGTCGCGGACGTAGCCGGTGAGGTCGACGGCCTGAGGGCTGCGCGCGACGCTGGCCAGGTCCGAGCCGAAGACGAACGCGACGTCGGGGTAGGCGCCCGAGGCGAGCGCGGCGGTGACTTTCTGGAGCATGGTGTCGGCCAGGACGCCGCCGCCCAGGTCGACGCGGATGTCCGGATGGGCGCGGTGGAAGTCGGCGACCAGATTCCGGAGCACTTTCAGGGCGGTGTCCGTCTGCCCGTGCCACACCTGGATGGTGACCGTGCCGTCGGCGGTGACTCCGTCACTCGCTCCGGCGGCGCACCCGGTGACCGCGCCGCCTGCCGCCGCGAGCAGCGCGGCGCTTGCGGTGCGCAGAACCGTGCGGCGCGCCGTGTCCCCGGGCGCACGGGGTGGTGCGGTCATCAGTACCTCCCTGGAAGCGGCGGTGAAGTGGACAGGCGCGCCCTCGGCGGCGTCGGTCAGCAGGTCTCGCGGAGGTATCCGCCGCTGCCCGCGGGTGCGACGCCGACGTCGCGGCGGACGATGCTCAGCCGCTCGCCCCACTGCGCGCACGCCGCGTCCAGGCCGCTCGCGGAGTACTCGACGACGACGACCTTGTCGCCGTACTCGGCGGTGAAGTCGCCGCACTCGTCCCACGCGCCGCACTCCTCAGCGACGGCGAAGTCGAGGCCGGTCTCCTTGCCCGATCCGGCGAGTTCGGCGGTGTTCTTCTGCGCGACGGCCAGGCCCCGGCCGTGCGCGTGGTCCGCCAGGAGGGCGATGAACGCCTTGGCCTGCTGCGCCGTCAGGTGGTCGGGGAAACGGGTGAAGGTGTCGTAGTTGTCCGGCTCGACCGCCTGGAAGCCCTTGTCCGCGCAGTCGTCGATCCAGGCGTCGACCTTCGCGGCGATCCGCTCGCGCTTGGCGGCGGTACGGATGTCGAGGACGGCCTCGTCCCAGTCGTCGTCGCGGACGACGTCCCCGGCGCTGTCCCGCAGGAGCAGGTCGTCGTCCCACTCCTCCTCGGCGCCGGGCTGGGCCTGGAAGGCGTTGATGTAGCAGATGTTGTAGAGACCGGGCGCCGGCGCGGCCGTGTGGTCGCGGCTGACGATCCGCACACCGGCGGGCGGGGTGTACGCGCCGCCGAGCTGGTAGTCGAAGCCGGCATGCGACGGGGGCAGGGTGACCGCGCCGGCTCCCGCCGAGGCCGGCGCCGGGGCGAGCAGGGCGGCCGCCGCCGTGGCGGCGAGGGCGGCGGTGACGGTCATCCCGGTGCGCAACACATGGTTGAGGCTCATCGCGGAGCTCCATATGTGGGGGGCACGTCCCCGCCTCGGGCGCCGACGGCCCTGGCGACTCAGTCCGGACTCGTGGCGAGCGCCACCTACCGGCTAGGCGTACCTCTGCGCCGCGTGCTTCGACAGCGGCGTGCCACGGAGTAAATCGAGCACCACCACCCCTGTCAAGAGCGTGAACCTGATCGAAGTCGGGCTGTTCCAAGCATGAATACGCACGGCAGCGGAGGGAGTGACCGCCCATACCCCCCGATCCGGCCCAAGGGCGACGCCTCCACTTCCTGACATCACGCGCAGCGTGGCGTGATCCGTCCGTTCGGGTTCTGAAAATAAATCGTGTACGAGGTCTTGCCCGATGAATTGCCTCGGACCTTAAATCAAACCCCGAACTAAGCCGTGTCGTAAGACCGTTCACCCCTTCCGCGCGCGGCAGGGGTGCGCTCCACCGCGTCCGTCGGACCAGACGTGCGCTCACTTGGTGAAGGTGTCCTCCGGGCCGCCTTCACCCTCACCCCCGCACGGAGTGACAACGTATGAGACACAGATCCCTGGGGATCGCGCTCGCCACGGCGGCGGCGCTGCTGACCGTCCCCGCCCAGCTGACGGCCGCCGCCCCCGCGGCCGCCGCCGACACGCCGCTCTCCCAGGGCAGGACCGCCACCGCCTCCTCCACCGAGAACGGCGGCACGCTCGCCGCGGCCGCCGTCGACGGTGACAACGGGACCCGGTGGTCCTCCGCCGCCGGTGACAACCAGTGGCTCCAGGTCGACCTGGGCACGTCGGCGAATTTCAGCAAGGTCGTCCTCAACTGGGAAGCGGCCTACGCCAAGGACTACAAGATCCAGGTCTCCGACAACGCGAGCACCTGGACCGATCTGAAGTCCGTGACCGCCTCGGACGGCGGCACCGACACCCTGGACGTCGCCGGCAAGGGCCGCTACGTCCGGATGCAGGGCGTCACCCGGGCCACCACCTACGGCTACTCCCTCTGGGAGTTCCAGGTCTTCGGCGACTCCGGGAGCACCCCGCCCGCCGACGGCTGCTCCAGCACGAACGCCGCCAAGGGCCGGCCGGCGAGCGCCTCGTCCACGGAGAACGGCGGCACGCCTGCCTCCGCCGCGTTCGACGGCGACACCGCCACCCGCTGGTCGAGCCAGGCGACCGACCCGCAGTGGGTCCAGGTCGACCTCGGTTCCTCGCAGAGCATCTGCAAGGTCGACCTCAACTGGGAGGCCGCGTACGCCAAGGCCTTCAAGATCCAGGCCTCCGCCGACGGGCAGAGCTGGACCACCCTGAAGGACGTCACCAACGGCACCGGCGGCCAGGCCTCGTACGACGTGAGCGGCACCGGCCGCTACCTGCGCGTGCAGGGCACGAGCCGCGCCACCGGCTACGGCTACTCGCTGTGGGAGGTGGCCGTGCACACCGGATCGGGCGGCACCACCACCCCGCCGGTGGAGGGCGGCGGCGACCTCGGTCCCAACGTCATCGTGGCGGACCCGAGCACGCCGGGGCTCCAGGCCAAGTTCGACCAGGTCTTCGCGCAGCAGGAGTCGAACCAGTTCGGCTCGCAGCGCTACCAGTTCCTGTTGAAGCCGGGTACGTACAACAACATCAACGCCCAGCTCGGTTTCTACACCTCCATCTCCGGTCTCGGCCTCAACCCCGACGACACGAAGATCAACGGTGACGTCACCGTCGACGCGGGCTGGTTCAACGGCAACGCCACCCAGAACTTCTGGCGCTCCGCCGAGAACCTCTCGCTCAACCCGGTGAACGGCACCGACCGCTGGGCCGTCGCCCAGGCCGCGCCGTTCCGCCGCATGCACGTCACCGGCGGGCTCAACCTCGCGCCCAACGGGTACGGGTGGGCCTCCGGCGGCTACATAGCCGACTCCAAGATCGACGGCACGGTCGGCCCGTACTCGCAGCAGCAGTGGTACACCCGCGACAGCTCGGTGGGCGGCTGGACCAACGGCGTGTGGAACATGACGTTCTCCGGTGTGCAGGGCGCTCCGGCGACCGACTTCGACACCGGTCCGTACACCACGCTCGACACCACCCCGGTCTCGCGCGAGAAGCCGTTCCTCTACCTGGACGGCAATGACTACAAGGTGTTCGTGCCCGCCAAGCGCACCAACGCGCGGGGCGTGTCCTGGCCGGCCAACGCGGGCACCTCGCTCCCGCTGAGCCAGTTCTACGTCGTCAAGCCCGGCGCGACCTCGGCCACCATCAACCAGGCGCTCTCCCAGGGCCTGAACCTCCTGTTCACGCCCGGTGTCTACCACCTCGACCAGACCATCAACGTGAACCGGGCCAACACCGTGGTGCTCGGCCTCGGCCTCGCCACGATCGTCCCCGACAACGGCATCGACGCCATGCACGTCGCCGATGTCGACGGCGTGAAGCTCGCGGGCTTCCTCATCGACGCGGGCAGCAAGAAGTCCGACACGCTGCTCCAGATCGGCGGGGCGGGCGCGAGCGCCGACCACGCCGCGAACCCGACCACCATGCAGGACGTCTTCATCCGCATCGGCGGCGCCGGTCCCGGCCTCGCCACCAACTCGGTGGTCGTCAACAGCGATGACGTCATCGTCGACCACACCTGGATCTGGCGCGCCGACCACGGCGACGGCGTCGGCTGGGAGACCAACCGCGCCGACTACGGACTCGTCGTCAACGGCGACGACGTCCTCGCCACCGGCCTCTTCGTGGAGCACTTCAACAAGTACGACGTGCTCTGGAACGGCGAACGCGGCCGGACGATCTTCTTCCAGAACGAGAAGGCGTACGACGTGCCCAACGCCGCCGCCATCACCCATGACGGCATCGTCGGCTACGCCGCCTACAAGGTCGCCGACAGTGTCACCACCCATGAGGCGTGGGGACTCGGCAGCTACTGCAACTTCACCTCGGATCCGAGCATCGTGCAGCAGCACGGCTTCCAGGTCCCGGTGAAGCCCGGCATCAAGCTGCACGACATCCAGGTCATCTCCCTCGGCGGCAAGGGCCAGTACGCCCACGTCGTCAACAACACCGGCGCCCCGACCTCGGGCACCAGTACGGTCCCGTCCAAGATCACGTCCTTCCCGTGATCCCGCCGCGCTGACGCGCCGCGTGCGGGGCGGTCCCACCACGGGGCCGCCCCGTACGCGTGTGCCACCGCACCTCGCCGCCGGGCGGCGGTACGGAGGGTGAGCCCGTCACGGGGCGGAGTTCAGCCCTCCGTTGGCGGGACTCGGGTCGACGCCGGTCAGGGTGGCGCTCGCGCTCCACAAGCGGGTGGCGACGGACGCGTCGGTCAGGTGGTCCCACAGCCGTTCCCGGTGCGGCGCACCGCGCAGGCCGAAGCGGCGCGGGCCCCACAGTTCGCCGCCGCGCACCCGCGGGTCGAGCACGGCCCGGACCGCGGGCCGGGCGCCTTCGTGCTTGCCCTGGACGAGCAGGGCCGCGGGTGCCGCACCCAACCGGGCGCCCGTGGTGCGCACATGGACCGGCGGCCGGGACGGGGTCAGAGAATCGAGGGCTCCGCCGGGGTGGGCCACCACGCTGGTGACGGGGCTGCCGGCCGCGCGCAGTCTGCGGTCGAGTTCGCAGCCGAAGTACATCTGTGCCAGCTTCGAGCGCCCGTAGGTGCGCTTGGGCCGGTAGTCGTGCCGGGACTGCGGGTCGTCCAGGTCCAGCCGCTCGGACTTGGCCGCGAAGCTGCCCATGGTGACCACGCGTGCCGCCGGAGCGGCCGACAGCAGCGGCATCAGCCACGCGGTCAGCGCGAAGTGCCCGAGATGGTTCGTCGCGAACATCAACTCGTGGCCGTCCACGCTTTCCTGACGGGGCGGATCGTCCAGCGCGACACCGGCGTTGAGGACCACCGCGTCGAGACGGGGCACCTCCAGCGCCGCCACCGCCGCTTCGAGCGACGTGAGGTCGGCGATGTCCAGCGTGAGGGCCCGCAGCCGCGCGCCGTCCACGCGCGCGCGGATCGCGGCCATGGCGGCCTCGGCCTTCACGGGGCTGCGGCATCCGAGGACGACCGTGGCCCCGGTGGTCGCCAGCTGCTCCGCGACGAAGTACCCGATGCCGGCGTTGCCGCCGGTGACCAGGAAGAAACGGCCGTCCACGCGGGGCAGCCGACGGACGTCCCAGGGCGGGGAGGCGGGATGGGGCGGCATGGCGGGAACTCCTCGTGGCTGGAGGGTGGTTGGGCTCGGGGGAACGGCAGGAACGGTGACCCGCCACCCGAACCCTGACACCGCTCCCCGACATATCACCGACGGATCACCGATGCGCGCGGCCCTCCGCCCCGGCCGGTGTCCTGGATCACACAGCCGTAGGGCATGGCAGCGGAATGCGACGGCGTTCGGATCGGTTGGCACCGCCGTATTCATGCATGTGCACATACTGACCGGTACCCAGGAGGAACACTCCGTGACTGCCCCCACGTCGCACGCGTCCCGTGCCGCCGACACCCTCTCCCGCCCCCTTGCACTGAACGGCCTGACCGTACGCAACCGCATCGCGATGGCGCCGATGACGCGCATGTTCTCGCCGGACGGCGTTCCGGGTGCGGACGTGCGCTCCTACTACGCCCGGCGCGCCGCGGCCGGCGTGGGCCTCATCATCACCGAGGGGACCTACGTCGGCCACGCCTCGGCCGGGGACAGCAGCCGGGTGCCGCGCTTCCACGGCGAGGAGCAGCTGGCCGGCTGGGCCGAGGTCGCCAAGGACGTACACGCGGCCGGCGGCGCGATCGTGCCGCAGCTGTGGCACATCGGCATGGTGCGCAAGCCGGGCCGGCCGCCCTTCACGGACGCCCCCGTCGTCGGCCCGTCCGGGATCGCCGTCGACGGGACCGCGGGCGCCGGCAAGGCGATGACGCAGGGCGACGTGGACGACGTCGTCGCCGCTTTCGCGCAGGCCGCCAAGGACGCCGAGCGCATCGGCCTGGACGGCGTCGAGGTGCACGGCGCGCACGGATACCTGCTCGACCAGTTCCTGTGGGCCGGCACCAACCGCCGCGGCGACGCCTACGGCGGCGACCCCGTGGCCCGGACGAAGTTCGCCGCCGAGATCGTCGCCGCGATCCGCGCGAACGTCTCCCCCGACTTCCCGGTGATCTTCCGGTTCTCGCAGTGGAAGCAGGAGGCGTACGACGCCCGGCTCGCCGAGACCCCCCAGGAGCTGGAGGCGATCCTCAGCCCGCTCGCCGCGGCCGGCGTCGACGCCTTCCACGCCTCCACGCGCCGCTACTGGGTCCCGGAGTTCGACGGCTCGGAGCTGAACCTGGCCGGCTGGACCAAGAAGCTCACCGGCAAGCCGACCATCACCGTCGGCTCCGTCGGCCTCGACGGCGACTTCATCGCCGCGTTCCAGGGCGAGGGGTCGAAGACCAAGGGCATCGACGACCTCCTGGACCGCCTGGAGCGCGACGAGTTCGACATGGTGGCCGTCGGCCGCGCCCTGCTCCAGGACCCGCAGTGGGCCGAGAAGGTCCTCGCGGGCCGCTTCGACGACCTGCAGCCCTACGACGCGGCCGCGCTCAAGACGCTGAGCTAGGACCGGAGCCGGTGGGCGACGCTCGTCGCCCACCGGTCCGCCTCCCGCTGCCCCGAGCCCGTGGCACCACGTCGTACCACACCCCCGGCGCACGGGAGTCCGCCGCCCCAGATGTTGACATGTCACACGTCATTCGAAAGCCTGTGGGAGCGCCACTTCCAACGATGTAACAGCGCTCGGGCGTGCGTTCCGGGAGCAGCGGCCTGCACAGAGGAGAGCCCATGAAGTTCTTCCGACGCTCCTTCGGTCTCGGCGTCCTCGCCCTGGCGGGCGCGCTCGCCGTCCCGCTCTCGCTGTCGGCGCCCGGCACGGCGCGCGGCGCGGCTCCCGCGCGGGCACAGGCGGCGCAGGGTGCGATCGGCCTGAAGGGCGCGGACCCCAGCGTGCTGCGGGTCGGCGGCACCTACATCGCCGTCCAGTCCGCCGACGGCGGCATCGTCGTACGCCAGGCGTCGTCCCCGGACGCTCTCGCCTCCGCGTCCCCGAAGAAGGTCTGGTCGGACACCGGCGGCCGCGGCGAGATCTGGGCACCGGAGATCGTCCGGGACGGCGGCCGGTACTACATCTACTTCTCGGCCGGCCGGGGCGCCGCCCACCGGATGTACGTCATCAGCTCCGCCGCCCCGGACACCGGTTACTCGGCCGAGCGGAAGCTGGCGCTGCCGGACGACAAGTGGGCCATCGACGGCACCCTGTTCACCTTCCAGGGGCAGCGCTGGTTCGTCTGGTCGGGGTGGGCCGGGGACACGAACATCGAGCAGAACCTCTACCTCGCCCGCATGAGCGATCCGGCGACCCCCACCGGCGGCCGGTCCGTCATCTCCCAGCCGCGCGAGAGCTGGGAGCGCGTGGTCGGCGACCCGTACATCAACGAGGCTCCCGAGGCCGTCAAGGACCCGGACGGGCAACTGCACATCGTCTACTCCGCCAACGGCAGCTGGAGCGACCAGTACTGCCTGGCCGATCTGCGGCTGCGCGGCGGCGGCGATCCCACGTACGTGTGGGACTGGTACAAGTCGAACGGCTGCCTGTTCGGTTCGCACCGCGAGACGATGATGGCCGGATGGGACCCGACGCTGCACGTCGACGGCCCGGGCCACCACAGCTTCGTCCTGCTCGACGGGGACATCAACACGAGCCCGCCGGCCGGGAGCACGTTCCCCCTCATGTTCCACGCGGTGGCGAAGGGGACGCCGTACGCGTGGGAGAACCGGCAGTGGTACCGCGGGTCGTTCGCGTGGTGGGGAAACACGACGTACCGGCGGGCGAACGTCCCAGGGGCCGAGACGAATACCGGGTGGAGCCTCAAGTTCTTCGAGTGAGCGGGAGCGCCGTCCGCGCCGGACGGTGGAGCTGCCGTAGCCGTCGGCCCGGCAGGGCGGGCCGTCAGTCTGTCGGGGAAGGCACGGCGCAGGCGTCGGCGATGGCCCGCGTGTCCCAGTAGAACGGACGGACCTCGGTGATCCGTCCGTCCTTGACCGTGATCGTTTGCAGGAGCGGGAAGCCGAGTGCACGGCCGGTCGCACGGGCGCGCGCACGGACCTGGGTCAGCACGACCGCGGTCTCACCCGTGGCAAGGAACTCCTGCTCCAGAATGTCGAACGACTCCCACACCTCCCCCATCCTGCGGAAGAACCGCGTCATACCGTCGTGCCCGCGCCAGGTGCCTCCATAGGGCAGAGCGTCTGCTTGGTGCAGTGCGACGTCCGGCGCGAAGAAGGGGGCGAGCAGGTCGAACGAAGCCTCGCCCGGGCCTCCCGCCGCCAAGTACTCCGCCTCGGCCGCGTACATGCCGGTCAGGACTGTCACTGACTCCGTAGTGGATGACATCGTCATGCCGCCAGCATGCTCACCGTCGGCGGACGGTGCTGGCGGCGATCAGACATCGTCGTGCTGCACAGTCGTCACGTCCGTCACGTCCTCACGTACGCAACACGCCCTCGCCCTTGCCCTCGCCCTGCGCACCTCACGCAGTCGGCGGCGTCACGCGGACGGCACCGCGCCAGTGGCGTAGTAGGGCTTGCACACGGCCCCGTCGTAGTCCGTGGCGATCTCCAGCAGGCTCTGCCCGTCCGCCGAAGGCAGCAGCGCCGAACTGTAGTTGGGGCAGTAGTCGACCGTGCCGGACGCCACCGCGGCCGGCGCGGCGATCTCCCGCCAGGCGCCCGCGCCGCCCGTGTCGTTGACCCAGACGGTACCCCCGCTGCCCGCCGCGACAGAGTCGTCGGCGTTGTGCAGGACCTGGCCCACCAGGTACAGGCGGCCCGTTGCGGAACCGTTCAGCGGGGCCCAGGCCACGGTGGGGGCGTGTTTGAAGTACTTGCCGTCCGCGGTCTCGGGCCGGTAGCCCAGGTGCGCGGGGTCGCCCCAGTTCCAGCCGTCCGCCGACGTGCGGTAGTGCACGACGCACACGTACTGCCCGGCGGCGGCGCAGATCTCGTACGTCATGAAGTACGTGCCGTCACCGAGGCGGCGCACGACCGCCATTCCGGGCCGGTCCGAGGCCAGACCGCTCGCGATGGTGGCGTGGTGGCCGGACCAGGTGACGCCGTCGGTGGTCCGGGCGGCCATCAGTTTCTGGCTGTGCGCGGGGTCCGTCTCGTCGGAGTAGTGCGCGACGAGTTCACCCGCGGCGTCGACGGAGAACTCCGGTTCCCACAGCCCCTTTTCGTTGCCCGCGGTGGCGATGGTGGAGAGGTATGTCCAGGTGCGTCCGATGTCCGTGCTCGTGAAGACGCGCAGGGCCATCCGGCGGCCGGCCTCGTCCTGTCCGACGGAGGCCGCCCACAGCAGCGTGCCCGCGGGCAACGAGCCGATCGGACGCGGGAGTTCGAAGAGGGTGGAGCAGCACAGGCCCTGGCCGCCCGCGGCTTCCGGGTCGGTGACCGTGCCGACCTGCTGGAAGGTGCGGCCGCCGTCCGTGCTCTCGTGGATCGCACCCAGACCGTTGTTACCGGAGAAGGAGACGACCGAGGCCAGGACGCGCCCGTTGGCAACTCCGCTGTGCGCGAGGCGCACGACGCGCGGGTACAGGCCGGTGTCGCCCCGCAGGGCGGTACCGGTCGCCGCGTGTGCGGTGCCGGCCTGGACGCCGCCCAGCAGGGTGACGAACAGACCGAGCACCACCGCGCCGAACAGAAGGACTCTGCGCGGCGGGGCCGGTGGCAGCGGCCGCACGGGGGACGGTGCGTACATGAAGCCTCCTCGGGACACCCACGCGACCGCGTGACACGGGGCGGCTGCCACCGGGGGCGGGGCGTGGGGGAACGGTGGTGCAGTGGGACGGATGCGGTACCGCACCCGATTTACATCGCTGTACATCGGATTTACATCGTTGTACTCACGGGAGGCGTGAGCGTCAAGAGGCAGCACGACCCCACGTGGCGACGGGAGTTGAGGAGGAGTCCCGCATCCCCCGTGGGGCCGGGCGTGGGCCCGCAGCGGAACTCAGTGGGCGAAGCCCCAGTCGAGGATCGCGGTGGCGTCCTCGAAGACTTCGTGGTCGGCGCCGACGATCGCACCCACCAGAGTGCGGTCGGCACGCTCGGCGGCGAAGACGAGCGAGTACCCGGCCTCCGCGCCGCTTCCGGTCTTGATGCCGAGGGCGCCGTCGTAGGTGCTCAGCAGGGCGTTGGTGGTGTTCCAGGTGTAGTACCGGGTGTGGCCGTTGGCCGCGGGGGCCTCGGTCTTGTACTGCGTGTTCTTCACGGCCTCGGCGAAGACCGGCTGGAGCATCGCACGCTGGCCGAGCCTGGCCAGGTCGCGGGCGGTGCTGCGGTTGTCGCCGTGTGAGATGCCGTCGAAGGAGTCGAAGTGGGTCCCCGTCAGGCCCAGCTGGCGCGCTTCGGCGTTCATCTGGTCCTCGAAGTCGGCGATCCGCGCCTCTTGGGTCTCCCCGGCGCCGAAGGAGTCGGCGAGCGCCATCGCGGCGTCGCCGCCGGAGGGGATCAGCATGGCGTGCAGCAGTTGCCGGGCGGTGAGCGTGTCGCCGGTCTGCAGGTCGGCGGTGCTGGCCCCGTTCTCCTGTACGTAGTCCCGGTACGCCTGCCGTACCGTGATCGGCCGGTCCAGCCACTCCGGGTGCCGGAGCACCACGAGGGCCGTCATGATCTTGGTCGTGCTGGCCATCGACACACTCTCGTCCGCCTTTGCCCCGGCCCACATCTCGCGCTCCTGGCTGCCGTCGCGGGCGTCCAGCAGGAACGCGTGGTCGACTCCGGTGTTCGGAACGTCCTGGCTGCGGACCTTCGCCTCGGAGGCGGCGCCCGGCGTCCGGGTGTACGTCGCGGGCGCGCTCCGGCTTCGCAGGGCACGGGCGGTGGGCGCGGCGCCGGGCGCATCCGTCCCGTCGACGGCGTGCGTGGCGCTCGGCACGGCCGCCTCGGCGAGGCCCGCGGCGGTGACCGGCAGCACGGCCCCGATCAGCGCGACCGTCGCGATCCGGGCGCCGGTGCGGTGCAGTCGGTGGGGACGGGCGTGGGTACCCATAGTGGCGACTCTTCTCCCGGCGCGGAGGCGCCGGCTGGAGTGGGGGGAACTCGGTGCATGGCGAACCTACTTCTGCGACGGCGACCACTTCAAGATCGCGGTGTCATGGCCGGGTAACAGTGCGCACGCGCAGAGAAGCGGTGCGGATGGGACGGGGTGGGGCCTCGGACGCGGAGCGGAACGGAACGCGGCGGGAGCGCACCGTGGGGCCCCGGCACGCGCAAATTCACGTGCCGTACCGCCGATACGCGGGCAGACTCGGCCCCATGGCGGATACGGCGGACGTGGCCGGTGGGGCGAGGATGACGGCGTTCCGGACCGCGGTGACCACATGGGCGGCGGGCGGACCGGCAGGGCCGGCGCGCGAGTCGGGCGAACGGGCCGGTGTACGGGCCGCCGTGCTGCTGGAGGGTCTGAGTGATCTCGCGGCCGTCGAGACGCTGGCCGCCCGGCGCGGTCGGGACCTGGCCGCCGAGGGAGTGTGCGCCGTGCCGATGGGCGGAGCCATGAGCGTGGGGCGCTACGCCGCTCTCCTCGGGCCGCCCGGCCTCGGCCTGCGCCTGGCGGGCCTGTGCGACGAGCGCGAACGCGCCTTCTACGAGCGCGGGCTGACCCGCGCCCGGGCCTCTTCGGCGGACATCCGCGTCTGCGCCACGGACCTGGAGGACGAACTGATCCGCGCGCTCGGCCCGGCCGCCGTCGAGGAGATCTTCCGCGCCGAAGGCGACGTCCGTGCCTGGCAGACCTTCCAACGCCAGCCCGACCAGCACGGCCGCGACCGCCACCAGCAGATGCGGCGTTTCCTCGGCACGAAGAAGGGTCGCAAGATCCGGTACGGCCGTCTCCTCGTCGAAGCGCTCGCGCCGGACCGGGTGCCCCGCCCCCTCGACCGCCTTCTCTCGGCACTGTGAGGACACGTGGATGACGTGGATGACGTAGGGCGCGCGCCGTCCGGGCCGGGCCGGCCGTCGCCGCCCTCGCCCTGGTCGCGGCCGTCAGCCTCTCCCCCGCCCTCGTCCTAGTCGTCGTCCGCGTCCTCGTCCGCCCGGGAGGCGCGCCGCCCACGTGTGAGCGCCAGGATGCTTCCCGCCACGGCGATCACCGCGATGGCGATGGCGATACTGAGGCCGCCCTCCGTGTCCCAGTACACGTCTTCCAGACTGATCAGCAGCGCCGCTTCGTCGATGACGAGGGCGAGCCCGACCCCGTAGGCCAGCCCCATCCACGCGCGGGCCCGCGCCGAGCGTTCGCCCAGCCCTGCCGCGCCGACCACGATGAGCAGGAGGATGCCCCACACATAGTGGTGGATATGGACCCCGCCGGCGCTCATGTCACCGACGCCGGCCACGTCGATGTGGATGAGCCATGTCAGCAGACGCATCCCGCCGAAGGTGAGCGTGAATCCGTACCAGGCCAGGACGAAGCCGCGCCGTTTCGGGGAGATGCCGGGCAGCAGCCGCAGCCACGGCGAGCGGTGCTCCGAGTTCTTGGTCCCTCGGCCGGAGTGCTCGGACGACATCATGCGGATCCTCCTGGATCGGCCGCCGTGAACTTCCCGATCAGCTCCGCGAGGGCGTCCGGGGCGCTGTAGTGCGCGGCATGGGCCGCGCCCGGGATCTCGGCCGTCCGCCCGTCACCGACCAGTCCGGCCACCCGCCCGGTCCAGGCCCGGGACGCGATGGTGTCCCCGGCCCCGCGTACGACGAGGGTCGGTACGCGGATCCGCGCGAGGTTCGCCTCGAACGCCTCGGCCGCGTCCCGCAGGGCGTGGCGGAACGATGCCGCGCAGCGCAGGGGGCCGGTGAACAGGTAGTCGGAGACGGCCACCCCGAGCAGGCTCAGAGGTTCGCGGGGCGCGTCACGGATGAGCGCGCCGCACTGCCGCCAGGCCGGTACGTCCGGGTCGAGGGCCGGGCCGACGAGCACCATCCGGCTCACAAGGCCGGGGGCGCGGGCGGCGAGGGCCGCGGCCACTTGGCAGCCTACGGAGTTGGCCACCAGCAGCGTCGGCCCCAGTGACAGCCGCCGGTGCCAGTGCGCCAGGGCGGCGGCGGCCTGGCCGACATCCGGGGCCCTGCGCGCGGCGCCCCGCGAACGGGCGTTGCCGGGCAGGTCGGGCACCAGCACCGGCGTGTCCTCCGCGGCGAGCCGGCGCGCGAGCGGCACGAAGTACCGCCCGGAGAGCCCCAGCCCGTGTACGAGTACCGCGGCCGGGGCGCCCGTCTCCGGCTTCGGCCCGAACCTGCGGGTGTACAACCCCGCCTCTCTCGTCTGTTCCACCGGCACACCTTCGCCTCTCCGGCCACTTGGGCCGCCGTGATCTCTCCAAACGCAAGGAAGTACCACTCTTGGGACGCGGCAAACGAGGGACGAACGGACCGGGCCGAGGAAGCGGCTCACGCCCGAGGCGGCCGGTCCCGGTAGCGGTCATGCCGGACGGGGTCGGCGCCGGAAACGGCCCGTGCGGGGGCCCGGACCGGCGAACAGCCACCGATCCGGCCCGCGCCACACCTCGGGGCCACCACCGGAGCGCGCGACGCACGCCACCCGAGAGACGCAGCCCCTCCCCGGCCACCACCCGGTGACGCCCCCCTGACGCGAAGCGACCCGCCAACTACTGTGAGTAGAGCCTGCTTTGGCCTCCTTGACACGACCGGCGCAGCGTTCACCGCCCGCATCCCTGAGGAACTCGCATGCACGAGCTGCACAAACCGCACGAGCCGTACGAGCCGCAGAACCCGCCCCACCCGCACCCGCCCCGCCCCCTCACCCTGAACCCCGCCGGAGGCGACCGGCACGCCGAGGACGCCGAGCTGCGTTCCCGTGGTCCAGCCACCCGTGTCGACGTCCTCGGCGTCGAGGCGTGGGCCGTGAGCGACCCGGCCCTGCTCCGGCAACTGCTCACCGATGCCCGCGTCTCCAAGGACCCCCGGCAGCACTGGCCGATCTTCCCCGACAAGATCGTCGGTAGCTGGCCCCTCGCGCTCTGGGTGGCGGTGGACAACATGTTCACCGCCTTCGGCGGCGACCACCGGCGGCTGCGGCGGCTCATCAGCCCGGCCTTCACGTCACGGCGTATCGCCGCCTTACGGCCCCGCGTCGAGGAGATCACCCGCACGCTCCTCGACGAGCTGGAGACCGCGGCCCCCGGCGACCCCACCGACCTGCGCGAGCGGTTCGCCTATCCGCTGCCGATCCGCGTCATCAGCGAACTCATGGGGCTGCCCGACCACACCCGTTCCGGGTTCCGCCGTACCGTCGACCGCGTCTTCGACACGCGACTGAGCCCCGACGAGGCCGCCGCGAACACCCAGGAGCTGTACGCGATCATGGCCGAACAGGTCGCGGCGAAGCGCGCCCGGCCCGGCGACGACATGACCTCCGTCCTCATCGCCACCCGTGACGACGACGGCGCCGCGCTCACCGAACAGGAACTCCTCGACACCCTCCTGCTGGTGATCAGCGCGGGGTACGAGACCACGGTCAACCTGCTGGACCAGGCCATCACCGCCCTCCTCACCCACCCCGGCCAACTGGCGCTGGTCCGCGAGGGCCGCGTCCCCTGGTCCGATGTCGTCGAGGAGACCCTGCGGTACGAGGCGCCCGTCGCTCACCTGCCGATGCGGTACGCGGTGGAGGACATCCCGCTGCCGGGCGGCCTGGCGATCCGTCAGGGTGAGGCCATCCTCGCCTCCTACGCGGCCGCGGGGCGCCATCCCGCCCTGCACGGCCCGACCGCCGACGCCTTCGACGTGACCCGGACCGGCCAGGCCCATCTCGCCTTCGGCCACGGCGTGCACGTCTGCCTCGGCGCGGCCCTGGCCCGGATGGAGGGCGAGATCGCGCTCCGGGACCTGTTCGCCCGCTTCCCGGAGCTGCGTCTCGCCGTCCCCGCCTCGGAGTTGCGTCCCACGGGCTCGTTCATCTCCAACGGCCACGACGCACTGCCCGTGGTGCTGCGCCCGTAGCCCCGGAGACCCGGACCTGATCCGCGCCCGTGATCAAGGAGGTGTGGCCGTCGCCGGATTGAAGGGCTGAGGTCGGGCGTCGTCCTGACACCTGGACATGCCTCTGGTGTTGCGCCGCCCGCGTACCGGTGGCGCAACACCAGAGGGTCTACAGCTGTGCTGCTGGTCAGTCCAGGTCCATGTCGCCGAACTGAACCACGTTCGTCTCGTGGTTGACGACGGCGGTGTCGCCGTCACTGAAACCGTCGTTGTCGGCGGCGGCGAGACCCGCGCCACCGAGAACGGCGAAGGCGGCAAGAACCGTGGCGGTGACAACTGTACGCAGACGCATGAGGCAGTCCTCTGCTCGTGGGTGGAAAGATCGAAAGGAGGCTTATCCGATCGGTTCCGGCCCTACACGGCTTCCGGCCAGACCCACCCGTTCGTGTCTTCCATTCGGCCGAAACGCGGAGCGCTCCAGGGGGCGCGCGGGTGCGGCCCCCCGGTCGTCAGTCCCGGTGACGCCCGGCGCCGCCGGGGTTCCCCTTCGCGTCCAGATCCTCGGAGAAGTAGCTGTCGTGCCGCTCGCGGAAGTCCTTCAGCTCCGCGCCGCCGCGCTGTGCCATCTCCGCCACCCGCTCGAAGTACTCCTCACGCGGCGCCCCCGGGGAGAAGAGCATGAGCATGGACAGGGGCTCATCGGTGACGTTCTTGAAGGCATGCAGGCCGCCGGCCGGTACGTACAGGAAGTCCCCTTCGCGGCCGCTCACCCACCTGTCGCCGTCGAAGAGTTCCAGTTGTCCCGACAGGACGTAGAAGGACTCCGACATGGCCCGGTGGAAGTGGGTTCTGGCTCCCGGGGAACGCCCGCCCAACTCGACCTTGTACAGGCCGAACTCACCGCCGGTGGACTCGTTCGTGGCGAGGTAGTGGGTCGTACTGCCGGGTGAGGAGAGGTCCGGCGGGGTGGACGCGGGGCGGAACACGGCGCTCTTCTCCCCGCGCTCCCCGTGGTAACGGGGCTCGGGATACTCGACGAGGCGCTCCAGGTGCGACATGTGGCACTCCTTCTGATCCAGGGTTCCCGCATCATGGCGCCGACACCACCGCGCGGGATCGGTCCTGCGACGGATCTTCCGCGTTTCCCGGTACCGGGCCGCGACCCTCGCGGGGCGGACGACCGACGGCCCCGCCCCCGGACCCTGGCGCCACCGACCGGGCCCGAGCCCTACGCCGCGTCCGTCAGGCCGTCGCATCCACCACGCCGTCACGGCCGCCAGGCGTCATGTCCGTCACGCCGTCACATCCGCCACGCCGTCGACCGCCGCACGCCGACACGGCCGCCACGCGTCACGTCCGTCACACCGTCACATCCACCACGCCGGTGACTCCGTCACGCCGCCACATCCGTCACACCGGCGTCTCCGCCACGCCGTCACATCCCTCACGCCGCCACGTCTGCCACATCCCTCACACCGCGACCCGCTCCGCCAGAAACGCCTCCCACGTCCGGTCCCCGTGCACCGCCCGCGCCGACCGGGCCAGGTTCACGCCCTCGCGGTAGGCGCGGCCCGCCTTGCCGGGCATCCGCAGGCCGAGCACCGGGCGGCGGCGGCCGGTGGCGCCGAGGTAGCCGCGGACCACGTCGTCCATCGTGTAGACCTTCGGACCGGCCATCTCCGCCACCAGGCCCGCCGGTTCCCCGAGGGTCAGTTCGACCAGGCGCTGGGCGACGTCCCGGGCGTCGACCGGCTCCAGCCGCATGCCGGGCGCCGGGACGAGCGGCAGCTTGGCCATCTTGGAGACCATCAGGTGCACCAGGTCGTGGAACTGGGCCGCGCGCAGCAGCGTCCACGGGATGCCCGATCCGGTGATCGCTTCCTCCGCGGCGCGCTGGGTCGCGAACCACGCCATCGGCATCCGGTCGGCGCCGATCACCGAGATGTGCACGATGTGCCGCACGCCGGCCTCGCGGGCCGCGGCGACCAGGTGGGTGGCGATCACGTCGTCGCCCTTGTTGCCGCCGGCCAGGTGCAGCACCGTCCCGACGCCGGCCATCGCGGTCGCGACGTGTTCGCCGGTGGACAGGTCGCCGGTGACGTAGGTGATCCCGTCGGCGTCCGGGCGCGGGCTCCTGGTGAGCACCCGCAGCGGCCGGCCGGGCGCGGCCTGCCGCAGCAGCGGGAGCACGTGGCGGCCGAGCGTTCCGGTGCCCCCCGTGACGAGGACAGTGCTGTCAGCGGTCATCATGATCTCCTCAGTCGATCGTTCCGTGGTGTGCGAGCGTCGGTTCTGCTGCTCTGACACGCCGCGGTGGGGGTGTGTGACAGATGGACGGAAAAAAATTCGGGGAAGGTCTGCGGGCCGAGGACTTCGAGGCGCACCGCTCGCATCTGCGGGCGGTCGCCTACCGCATGCTGGGCTCCCTGGCGGAGGCCGAGGACGCGGTGCAGGAGACCTGGCTGCGGGCGGCCGCCGCGGACCCGAGTGACGTGGCGAACCTGGGCGGCTGGCTGACCACCATCACCACCCGGACCTGCCTGAACGCCCTGCGCTCGCGGGCCACCCGCCGGGAGGATCCGCTGGAGCCCCCCGCCGGCACCGCCCGTCCGGACGGCCGCCCCGGCCCCGAGCAGGAGGTCGAGGCCGCGGACGCGGTGGGCATCGCCCTGCTCGTCGTCCTCGACACACTCACCCCCGACGAGCGGCTCGCCTTCGTCCTGCACGACCTCTTCGCGCTCCCCTTCGACGAGATCGCCGCGATCCTCGAACGCAGTCCCGCCTCCGCCCGGCAGCTGGCGAGCCGGGCCCGGCGCCGGGTCCGGGGCACCACCCCCGCGGCGCCCGACACGTCCCGGCAGCGCAAGGCCGTGGACGCCTTCCTCGCCGCGACCCGCACCGGTGACTTCGAGGCCCTCGTCGCCCTGCTCCACCCGGACGTGGTCCTCACCGCGGACCCGGCCGTGACCCCGACCCCGGAGCCGGTCGTCGTGCTCGGGGCGCACACGGTGGCCCGGGGCGCGATGGCGGCGGCCGGGCGCGCCCGGTTCACCGGTCCGGCGCTCCTGGACGGCGTCGTCGGCCTGGCGATGGCCCCGCACGGCCGGCTGCGCCTGGTCCTGGCCTTCACCGTCGAGCCGGAGAGCGGGCTGATCACCGCCGTCGACGTGATCGCCGAACCGGAGCGGCTGGCCGCGCTGGAACTCGCGGTCGCCTGACCCGAGGGAGCCGCACACGACCGCTTCTTATGGGTGAAGTTTTACCGGGGAGCGCGTCGGGGCGACCGTGCGGCGCAGGACAGTGAAGTCCCGCCGCTGACCCGACGTGCACCCCGTACGCTGCGGCCGGACCGGCCGCAGCGGGCCCCGTGCGGGGTCTCGGCAGGGTGATGTCGGCCACGTGTGACGGGCGCCTGCGGGGTGGTGCGGGGCGGGGCTGCGCATGCGGCACCGTTTCGCCCGTTACGCTTCGCAGTGTTCAAGGCGCCAAATGGCGGGCGCCGATTACTGGAGGCAAACACTTTATGCTGATCGCTCAGCGTCCCTCGTTGACCGAAGAGGTCGTCGACGAATTCCGCTCCCGGTTCGTGATCGAGCCGCTGGAGCCCGGCTTCGGCTACACCCTCGGCAACTCGCTCCGCCGTACGCTCCTCTCCTCGATCCCGGGTGCGGCGGTCACGTCCATCCGCATCGACGGTGTCCT
>NZ_JBEXOS010000071.1:0-42202 GCF_040611655.1 Streptomyces sp. NPDC006552 | reverse complement strand
GCCCCCCAGCTTTTTCTCCTTTTTTCAACCCACACTCTTCCCCCACCCGCCGTTCGTCCTTTCTGCGGGGTTTAGGGGGTGGGTGGGGGCGCGCGCCGCGACCCGTCCCACATGTGTCTATGTGGAGACAGAAACGGCAGACACAGTGTCGGGGCCGCCCCCGGCGCAGGCGTGGTGGGATGTGCCCGTGGCCGAGACGGCGGAGCGCGCGGCGGCGGTCGAGGCCCGCGAGGAGTACGACCGCAACGTCACGACGCGCCGCCACCACCTCTGACCCCCGACCCGACCTGACCAGACCCGACCCGCACCCCCACCGGCACGAGCCCCACGGCACACGCCCCCACCGCACACGCCCCCGCAGACGCAACAGGAGCTGCCCACATGTCTGACACGAAGTTGGTCCACCACTGGATCGGCGGCAAGACCGTCGAGGGCGTCTCGGGCAACCACGGCCCGGTGACCGACCCCGCGACCGGCGCCGTCACCACGCACGTCGACTTCGCGAGCGCCGAAGAGGTGGACGCCGCGGTCGCCGCCGCCAAGGAGGCGTACGCGAGCTGGGGCACGTCGTCGCTGGCCAAGCGGACCGAGATCCTCTTCCGCTTCCGCGCCCTGCTCGACGCCAACCGCGACGCGATCGCCGCCCTGATCACCGCCGAGCACGGCAAGGTGCACTCCGACGCGCTGGGCGAGGTCGCCCGCGGCCTGGAGATCGTCGACCTGGCCTGCGGCATCAACGTGCAGCTGAAGGGCGAGCTGTCGACGCAGGTCGCGAGCCGCGTCGACGTGTCGTCGATCCGCCAGCCGGTCGGCGTCGTCGCGGGCATCACGCCGTTCAACTTCCCGGCGATGGTGCCGATGTGGATGTTCCCGATCGCCATCGCGTGCGGCAACACGTTCATCCTGAAGCCGTCCGAGAAGGACCCGTCGGCGTCCCTCAAGATCGCCGAGCTGCTCTCCGAGGCCGGCCTGCCCGACGGCGTCTTCAACGTCGTCCACGGCGACAAGGTGGCGGTGGACCGCCTCCTGGAGCACCCCGACGTCGCGGCGGTCTCCTTCGTCGGCTCGACGCCGATCGCCCGCCACATCCACGCCACCGCCTCCGCCAACGGCAAGCGCGTCCAGGCCCTCGGCGGCGCCAAGAACCACATGCTGGTGCTGCCCGACGCCGACCTGGACGCCGCCGCGGACGCGGCCGTCTCGGCGGCGTACGGCTCGGCGGGCGAGCGCTGCATGGCGATCTCGGCCGTGGTCGCCGTCGGCGCGGTCGGTGACGAACTCGTCGCGAAGATCAAGGAGCGCGCCGAGAAGATCAAGATCGGCCCGGGCAACGACCCGGCCTCCGAGATGGGCCCGCTCATCACGGCCGTCCACCGCGACAAGGTGGCGTCCTACGTCGAGGGCGCGGCGGCCGACGGCTGCGAGGTCGTCCTCGACGGCACCGGCTACACGGTCGAGGGCCACGAGAACGGCCACTGGATCGGCCTCTCGCTCCTGGACCGGGTGCCGACGACGGCCAAGGCGTACCAGGACGAGATCTTCGGCCCGGTCCTGTGCGTGCTGCGCGTCGACAGTTACGACGAGGGCGTGGCGCTCATCAACAGCTCGCCGTTCGGCAACGGCACGGCGATCTTCACCCGGGACGGCGGCGCCGCCCGCCGTTTCCAGCTGGAGGTGGAGGCCGGCATGGTCGGCGTCAACGTCCCGATCCCGGTCCCCGTCGGCTACCACTCCTTCGGCGGCTGGAAGGACAGCCTCTTCGGCGACCACCACATCTACGGCAACGACGGCACGCACTTCTACACCCGCGGCAAGGTCGTCACGACGCGCTGGCCGGACCCGGCCGACGCCCCGGCCGGCGTCGACCTGGGCTTCCCGCGCAACCACTGAGAACGGCGCGGGCCGTGGCTCAGCCGGTGGTGTCCGGGCGCGGCGCGCCCGGCACCCGCCGGTCACCGCCGTTGCGGTCCTGCCACAGCCGGTAGACGTCCACGGCGTCCGCGCGCGGTTCGTGCCGCATCGGCAGCCGCCGCTCCTGCCAGGGCTTGGTGAACTCGTCGTAGAACGTGTTCAGTTCGAAGTACTTGCGGTCGTCGACGTAGTGCGGCTCGTAGTCGTCCCGGGTCGCGACGAAGACGACCTCGTCGGGGGAGCAGTAGTAGAGCGCGCCCAGGCACATCGGGCACGGCTGCGCGAGCACGTAGATCGTGGTGCCCGTCAGGTGCTCCGTGCCCAGGGCCCGGCACGCGTCGCGGATGGCGAGCACCTCGGCATGGGCCGTCGGGTCGTGCGACTGCGCGACCTGGTTGGCGCGCTCGGCGAGCACCTCGCCGTCCTTCACGATGACGGTGGCGAAGGGGCGGCCGCCCTCCTCGACGTTCTTGCGGGCCAGATCGATGGTGCGCTGGGAGAAGTCCATGCCTCCAGTCTTGCCGCGCCCCCTCCATAGCGTCCAACACGTGCTGCACATACTTCCTATAGACGCGGCCTATGGGGTGAGCCGCGCGAGGCCCTAGGCTTCCGGCCATGGCCCCCGCCCCCGAACTGCGCCACCTGCGCTATCTGCTCGCCGTCGTCGAGCACGGCACCTTCACCCGGGCCGCCGAGGCGCTGCACGTCTCCCAGCCGACCCTCTCGCAGCAGATCCGCAGCCTGGAGCGGATCGTCGGGGCGGCGCTGCTCGACCGCTCCGGCCGGTCGGCGCGGGCCACCGACGCGGGCGAGGTCTACGTCGCCCACGCCCGCCGGGCGCTGCGCGAACTGGCCGCGGCGGAGCTGGCCGTCCAGGACGTCCGCGACCTCTCGCGCGGGCACGTGCGGCTCGGCGTCACCCCCACCTTCACCGCCTACCTCGTCGCGCCGCTGGTGACCGCGGTGCACGCCCGCCACCCCGGTCTGCGCGTCACCGTCCGCGAGGCGGCCCAGCAGCGGATCGAGGAGGCCCTGCTCGACGACGGACTCGACCTGGGCCTCGGCTTCACCGGCGCGCGGACGGCGGGGATCACCGCCGAACCGCTGTTCACCGAGACGCTCGGGGTGGTGGTGGCGCGGGAGCGGGCGGCGCCCGGGCCGCTCCCGGCCGCGGCTCTCGCGGGGCGGGACCTGGTCCTGCTGTCCGGCGACTTCGCGACCCGGGCCGCGATCGACGCGTACTTCGCCGAGCAGGGCGTCGCGCCGCGGGTCGCCGTCGAGGCGGACTCCGCGCTGGCCCTCATCGACATCGTGCGGGGCGGAGAGCTGGCCACCGTGCTGCCGGACGCCGTGGTCCAGGGCCGCCGGGGACTCGTCTCGACGGCGCCGCGACCCCCGCTGCCGCACCGCACGGCGGCGCTGCTCACGCGCGAGGGCGGCTACCGCTCGGCGGCGGCCGGCGCGCTGACCGCCCTGCTGCGCGCCCAGGTGGCGGAGCGGGGCCTGCCGGCTCCCTGAACCAGGCTCCGGGGTCGGCCGGGGGGTGTCCGTACTGCGGACAAGTTCCGGCAAAGTTCGGCGCGACGGCTGCGGTTCCCGTACGTAGGGGAAGAAACGGGCGTCGCAGCCTCGTGTCGCCGAATGCCTTCGATAACAAGGTCATCAGACGGTTTCATGGCGATGAACTCGCCCCGCTTCCCGAACCGCTGAAGATGCGCGGGAAGTTGATCAGGGTGACGAGTGCGGAATCCGCAGGGAAACGGGCGTTGACGTTCCGGATAGCGGCGGGGTTCCATGACGCCGCCGGGAGCGGACGTACCACTCATCAGCGAAGCCCTTCGGAGGCGATAGCGCTCCCGCCCGAACCACCTGCCGCACCAGTCGATCGGAACCGCTCCATGACCGACACGCTTCGCCCCACCGCCGCCGTCCCGCTCGCCGTGCCGGCAGCCGTGGCCCCGCCCCAGAAGCTCAAGCGTTCCATCGGCGTCGTCGGCGGCACCCTGCTCACGCTGTCGTGCGTGACGCCCGCCTCCACGCTCTTCGTCGTCGTGCCCGACCTGTTCGGCAGCCTCGGCACGGCGACCGCCCTGACGATCGCGATCGGCTCGCTGCTCTGCATAGGCGTCGCGTTCTGCTACTCGGAACTCGGCACGCTCATCCCGAGCGCGGGCGGCGAGTACGCGATGGTGTCGACGCTCGCGGGCCGGCTCACGGGCTGGCTGGTCTTCGTCCTCTCGCTCCTGGTCGTGGTGATCGTGCCGCCGGTGATCGCGATGGGCACGGCGGACTACCTGGCTCCGCTGGTCCACCTCGACCCGTCGGTCGCGGGCGCCGGGGTGATGCTGCTCGCCACCCTGGCGGGCCTGCTCGACCTGCGGGCCAACGCCTGGATCACCGGCATCTTCCTCGTCCTCGAAGTCATCGCGGCGGCGCTCGTCGCGGTCCTCGGCTTCGCGCACGCCGAACGCGGCGCGGGCTCGCTGGTCTCGATGCAGGTCGCGGGCGACGGCGGCCACACGGACACGGTGACGGCGATGCTGGTGGTGTCGGGCCTGGCCATCGCCCTCTTCGTCACCCAGGGCTTCTCGACGGCCGTCTACCTCTCCGAGGAGCTGGAGAACCCCCGTACGTCGGTGGCGCGCACCGTCCTGGCCACGCTCGCCATCTCCACGGTCATCATCCTGGTGCCGGTGGTCGCGATCACGATGGGCGCCAAGGACCTCTCGGCGCTCACGTCCGGGGACATCGGCGGCATGGTCGAGGCGTGGTCGAACTCGGCGGTCGGCACGTTCGTCTCGCTCTGCGTCGCACTCGCGATCATCAACGCGGGCATCGTCATGGTCATCCAGAACTCCCGCGTCCTGTTCGCCTCGGCCCGCGACAAGGCGTGGCCGGCCCCCGTCAACCGGGGCCTGGCCAAGCTCGGCCGCTTCGGTTCCCCCTGGGTCGCCACACTGATCGTCGGCGTACCCGGCGCGGCCCTGTGCTTCGTCGACCTCGACACCCTGTACGGCGTCACGGGCGTCTCCGTGACCGGCATGTACCTCCTGGTCGCGGTGGCCGCGCTCCTGTGCCGCCGCGGCGCCCACCGCGACAAGACGGCGTGGCGCATGCCGCTGTGGCCGGCCGTCCCGGTCGTGCTGATCGCGGTCATGGCGTACATCCTCAGCCAGCAGGAGACCACCTACCTCGTGTGGACGGGCGGCATCACGGCCGTCGCGACGCTGTACTGGGCGCTGTACCTGCGGCCGCGGCGGGCCACGCGGTGGCTGCTGGAGATTCCGGAGGACGAGCAGGGGTAGGGGCGCGGAGGCGCGAGGGTTGCGGGTACGGGGGGCGGGGGTACGTTTTCACGCCACTCGTGCTGCGCGGGCCCGGCTCGCGTTGCGATCGGCAACGGGGCGATGTGAGGATGCCGGGCATGGTGGGCACCGGGGGAGACAGAGAGACGCCTGAGCACATATGCCGGTCCGGCCGCGACGGGGCCCACGTATGACCGGCGGGGGCGGCGAGGGTGGCAAGGACCTCAAGGCCGAGGGGCTGGGCCTGATCGCGAAGGGGCTGACCGAGGCGCTCGGCGAACTCAGGGAACTCGGCATGGTCGGCGAGGCCGGGGCGGGGCGCGGGTTCTCGGAGCTGGCGCTGTCGGGCCTTGAGCTGGGCGTGGAGAACGTGACCGCATCCTTCCACTCGTTCTGCGAGCGCTGGGAGTGGGGCGTGCGCTCACTGATCAACGAGGGCAACGCTTTCGCGGAGGGCGTGGGCCTGTCGGCAGGCACGTACTACGAGACCGACCACTACGTGGAGAACGCGCTGAAGGTCGGCGCCAACTCCCTGATCGGCAACCCGTACGCCACCGAGGGTGAGGTCACCGAGAAGAGCTGGGGCGAGATCGGCTCCGAGAATCCGGTCACGATGTTCCAGAACCCGGACTTCAGCGGGGAGTCCTGGGCGGCCGCCAACGCCAACGTGGAACAGGGCTGGAAGGACGCCGGCCGCGACGCCATGACCTCCAAGGGACTGACGTCCCTGGGGATCAGCCCGAACAACCTGCACGGCGCGGCCGGCATCTCGGACGACGAGTACGACCAGTGGATGGACGACACCTTCGGCCCGTCGCCCGAGGAACGGGCGCGGAACGCGGCCGGGGGCGAGCGCTGATGGGCATCCTCGGTGACCTGGGCGACGGCATCAAGGGCGGGATCAACACCGGCCTGAAGGCCGGCGGGGACCTGATCGACGCCGGCAAGAAGAAGGTCGGCGAGGCCGTCGACTACGGCAGCGACAAGCTGGGCGACGGCCTGGACCGCGTCGGCCTGGACAAGGCGGGCGACGTCGTCCACAAGGCGGGCGACCACATAGCCGCCGGCCTCGGCGCCACCCCCAGTGAGCAGGGCCTCGGCCACACCGACGACCCCACCGAACTGGTCCACGGCAACCCCGCCAGGATTCGCTCGACGGCCAAGAACCTCAAGGACTTCGAGACGGCCTTCGACAACGTCGGCGCGGGCATGAAGAAGGTGCGCAGCTCGGGCTGGACCGGCGAAGCGGGCGACGTGTTCCGCCGCAAGTTCGAGCTGCACCCCACCAGGTGGACCCAGGCGGCGGACGCGTGCCAGAAGGCGGCCGCGGCCCTTGAGGCGTACGCCGACACCGTCAAGTGGGCGCAGGACAAGGCGCAGGACGCCATCGACCTCTACAAGAAAGCCGAGCACACCAGTAAGACGGCCGTCGACGCGTACAACAAGAAGGTCGACGCCTACAACGCCAAGATCAAGGCGGACGAGGACCCCGGGCCCCGGCCGGGCGAGTTCCACGACCCGGGCGACGCCCAGCGCAAGGAAGCCGAGGACCGCCTCGCCGATGCGCGCCGCGCACGTAACGAGGCCGCCGACAAGGCGGACACCGCGATCAAGGCGGCCCTCGCCCACGCCCCCGCCGAACCCCCGCCGCTCTCCCAGCTCGGCCACGACCTGGGCGACGGCCTGAAGGCCGCGGACACCGAGCTCACCCACGTCGTGGGCGGCGTGGTGAAGGGCACGGCGGGGTTGGTCAACTTCGCCCGCGGGCTCAACCCGATGGACCCCTACAACCTCACGCACCCGGCCGCGTACTACCAGAACGTCAGCATGACCCTCTCGGGCCTGGTCTCCACGGGCACCCACCCCGACCGGATCGTCACGGGAGCCGTCTCGGCCTTCAAGAACGACCCCTCGGAGTTCCTCGGCACACTGCTGCCGGAGGCGATCGGGACGAAGGGGGCGGGGTTCGCCAGGTCCGGGTTGCGGATGGGGCTGCGCACCGGCGAGAAGACGGCGGTGCGTGAGGGGGAGAACGTGGCCCGGGCCGAGGCACGCAAGAGCCCGGGCGAGCAGGTCGAAGAGCCCAGGGACCGGGTCGAGAAGGACCCCAGCGACCCGATCGACCTGGTCACCGGCAAGATGTACCTGCCGCAGACCGATATCGTCCTGCCCGGGACGCTGCCCCTGGTCTTCACCCGACGCGTCGAGTCCGGCTCCCGCCTCGGCCGGTGGTTCGGCCCGTCCTGGACCTCCACGCTCGACCAGCGGCTGGAGATCGACGCCGAAGGCGTCGTCTTCGTGACCGAGGACGGCCTGCTCCTCACCTACCCGCATCCCGCGCCCGGCGTCCCCACGCTGCCCACGCACGGCAGCCGGCGCCGGCTCCTGGACCGCGTCGACGGCGGATACACGGTCGAGGACCCGCGCTCCGGCCGCACCTGGCACTTCTCCGACCGCGGCGACAACCGAGCCGTCGTGGAACAGATCGACGACCGCAACGGCAACTGGCTCACCTTCGACTACGACGAGGCGGGCACCCCGCTGGGCATCGTGTCCTCCGGCGGCTACGCACTCAAGGTCACCACGGACCAGGGCCGGGTGACCGCCCTCCACCTGGCGGGCGCAGCCCCGGACGGCACCGACCAGCAGATCAGGCGCTACGGCTACGACACCGCGGGCCACCTCACCGAGGTCACCGACTCCTCCGGCCTGCCCCTGCGGTTCACGTACGACGAACGCGGCCGCGTCACCTCCTGGACCGACACCAACGACCGCTCGTACACCTACGAGTACGACGACCAGGACCGCTGCGTCGCCGAGGGCGGCTCGGACGGGCACATGGCGCTGCGGCTGTCGTACGACGAGGTGGACGAGGCGACCGGGCACCGGATCACGGCGACGACCACGGGCGAGGGCCACACCCGTCGCTATCTGATCAACCGCGCCGGACAAGTGGTGGTGGAGATCGACCCGCTGGGGGCGGCGACCCACTTCGTGCGAGACCGCCGCAACCAGCTCCTCTCCCGGACCGATCCGCTCGGCCACACGGCACGCTACGCATACGACGAGGCGGGCAACCTTCGCACTGTCACCCGCCCCGACGGCCGCGAGGCCACCGCCGAGTACAACGAACTCGGCCTGCCGCTGAAGGTGAGGGGCACCGACGGGAACATCCACCGCCAGACCTACGACGAGCGGGGCAACCGCACGTCGACGACCGATGCGTCCGGCCACACCACGCGCTTCGTCCACGACGAGGCCGGTCACCTGACGGCGGTGATCGATCCGGCGGGCCGCACCACGACGGTCCGCAGCGACCGGGCCGGGCTGCCGGTCGAGGTCACCGACCCGCTCGGCGCGGTCACCCGCTACGACCGGGACGCCTTCGGCCGCCCGGTCGCGATCACCGACCCGACCGGGGCGGTGACCCGCCTGGAGTGGACACCGGAGGGCCGGCCGGCCCGCCGCGCGGCCCCGGACGGGACGACCGAGTCGTGGACCTACGACGGCGAGGGCAACTGCACCACCCACACCGACCCGCTCGGCGGCGTGACGCACTTCGAGTACACCCACTTCGACCTGCTCACCGCACGCACGACCCCGGACGGCGTGCGCCACGAGTTCGCGCACGACGCCGAACTCCGCCTCACCCAGGTGACCAACCCACATGGACTGACGTGGAGTTACGCCTACGACCCGGCCGGTCGCCTGCTGTCCGAGACCGACTTCGACGACCGCACCCTCACCTACGCCTATGACGCGGCCGACCGCCTGACCTCCCGCACGAACGCCCTCGGCCGGACCACGTCCTTCGAGCGCAACGCCCTCGGCCAGATCACCCGCAAGGACGCCGACGGGGCCGTCACGACCTTCGCGTACGACCTGACCGACCAGCTCGCGCAGGCCACGGCTCCGGACGGTGGCACGCTCGTGCTGCTGCGGGACCGGTTCGGGCGGCTGAGGTCCGAGACGGTCGACGGCCGTGAACTGTCCTACGAGCACGACGGGTTCGGCCGCCGGGTCGGCCGCACCACGCCCACCGGGGCGACCACGGCCTGGTCGTACGATGCCGCGGGCCGCCGCACCGAGATGACGGCGTCCGGCCGTGCGATCGCCTTCACCCACGACGAGGCCGGCCGTGAACTGACTCGCCGCATCGGCGAGACGGTCACCCTGTCCCACACCTTCGATCCGCTGGGCCGTCTGTCGACCCAGTCGGTGGCGGGCGCGGACGGAGCCACACTCCAACACCGTGCGTACACCTACCGCGCCGACGGCAACCTGACAGCTCTCGACGACCTCCTGAACGGCCCGCGGACCTACGACCTCGACGAGGTCGGCCGGGTCACGGCGGTACACGCGGCCGGCTGGACGGAAACGTACGCCTACGACGCGGCGGGCAACCAGGCGGCCGCCAGCTGGCCCGCGACGCACCCCGGCCACGAGGCGACGGGCGACCGTGCCTACACCGGCACCCGAATCACCCGAGCCGGATCGGTCCGCTACGAACACGACGCCCTCGGCCGCGTCACCCTCCGGCAGAAGACCCGACTGTCACGCAAGCCGGACACGTGGCGCTACACATGGGACGCGGAGGACCGCCTCGTCTCGACGGTCACCCCGGACGGCACGGTCTGGCGCTACACGTACGACGCGCTGGGCAGGCGCACGGCGAAGCTCCGCCTGAACGCCGACGGTGAGACGGTCGCAGAACGGGTCACCTTCACCTGGGACGGCACGACGCTGTGCGAACAGACGACGCGTAGCGACGAGTTGCCGGCCCCGGTCGCCCTCACCTGGGACCACCGGGGCCTGCACCCCATCGCCCAGACCGAACGTCGCCTCGCGACGGCGGACGCCCCGCAGGACGAGATCGACACCCGCTTCTTCGCGATCGTCACCGACCTCGTGGGCACGCCCAGCGAACTCGTCGACGAGCGGGGCGAGATCGCGTGGCGCACGCGCAGCACGCTGTGGGGTACCACGGCCTGGAACAGCGACGCGCGGGCTTACACGCCGCTGCGCTTCCCCGGCCAGTACTTCGACCCGGAATCCGGCCTCCATTACAACTGCTTCCGTCATTACGATCCTGAGACTGCCCGATACCTCACCTCGGACCAACTCGGCCTCGCTCCTGCGCCGAATCCATCCCTTTACGTAACAACCCCCCACACTTCCACAGATCATCTGGGGCTAGCGCCCGATGCATGCCCGAACAATGTTGCGCTCGGCCTTCGAGAGGAGGGGGAGCTAAGGAAATTCGCCGAGAGTCGGAATTGGACGCACTTCCTGGATGATAGTAGGGAAGGGGCCCTCGCTAACGTACGCAACGTGGCGCACGAAATGCCGCACGTTAAACTGCACATCGTCACGGACGGTTTCCGCGGTCTCAAGGGGCAGATCACCCATGATGTGACTGAGCTGTTTGAGGCGGCTTATAGGAGCGGCAAGGGTGACAACTGGTACACCACGGAGCGGGAGATGGCTATAGTCGGGGACGCGGTGAGGCTGGAGAGTCGAACTTGGGACAGTATTACTTTCTATCATGGTGGTGAGGTTGTGCACATTCCTCAACCATCATTCCTCGGAGGCTGATCAGGGAAATGGTTAGAATTGCGAATTGGGAGCGCCCGTTCCGGATTTGGCAGTACTCTGTAAGTTATTCGCAACTCTTGCTTCGGAGTGTGAATGTAAACGGGTTCGACTCGCGCATCGATGTAATGTTTTCTAACGTCGAAATGATGCACTTGATTCCGACTATGGAGCATCTGGAAATCGATGAGGCCCCCTTCGGGGAAGTTAGTCTGGTGATCCCCCAATTGGCCCCTCCGGTAAGGGGGCGAATTTTCCTCATTAATGGCGGCAGTTCATACCTGTATGCAACTCATTGCGAGTGGCACGAGGATGACGGTGGTCCTAGGACTCCCTCTCATTTCGGACCTTTGCAGGGGACGAGCTGAATTTTCCTGCCAAGGCGCGGGAACTTACCCCTGCTGGTACCCCACCGCGAAAGCGGAAGCCGTCTGCCCTCGCCGCGTACCACGCCCGCAGTACACCGCGCGCGGACCGTACTACCCCGGGATGCCGGCCGGTTCCACCCGGGGGGTGCCGTGACTGTCGGTGGTGGCGCCTACCGTTGCCGTATGGATCTACGCATGGGCGCATGGCGCGAGCGAGTACGCGGGAAGCCGCGGCGGTGGGCCGCCGTCGTGGCGGTCCTGGTGGTGCTCGCGGGGGCGGGGACCTGGTCCGTCGCCGCGGCCGCGTCCTCCGGGGGCGGACCCGCGGTGCACCGGCAGGACCGGACGCTGCCGATGGGCGGCGGCGTGCGGATCAGAACCTCGTACTTCACCTCCGGTGACCCCCACCACAAGCGGCCCGCGGTCCTGCTCGCCCACGGCTTCGGCGGCAGCAAGGCAGATGTGAAGGGCGAGGCCGAGAAGCTCGCCCGGCATGGGTACGCCGTCCTCACCTGGTCCGCGCGCGGCTTCGGCGGCTCCACCGGCAAGATCGGGCTGAACGACCGCCGCGGCGAGGTCGCCGACGTCTCCCGGCTCATCGACTGGCTGGCGAAGCGCCCCGAGGTGCGGCTCGACAAGCCGGGCGACCCCCGCGTGGGCGTCACCGGCGCCTCGTACGGCGGCGCCGTCTCCTTGCTGGCCGCCGGGGACGACAAGCGGGTCGACGCGATCGCCCCGCAGATCACGTACTGGAACCTGGCGGACGCCCTCTTCCCGGACGGCGTCTTCAAGAAGCTGTGGACCGGCATCTTCTTCACCACCGGTTCCGCCGAGATAGGCGCGCGCACCAGCGAGGCCGGGCTGCACTGCGGCCGCTTCGAGAAGGAGCTGTGCGCCATGTACCAGCGGGTCGCCGTCGCCGGCAAACCGGACGCGCAGGCCCGCAAGCTCCTCCAGGAGCGCAGCCCCGCGGCCGTCGGCGACCGCATCAAGGTGCCCACCCTCATCTCCCAGGGCCAGACCGACTCCCTCTTCCCGCTGAGCCAGTCCGACGCCATCGCCCGCCACATCAAGGCCAACGGCGCACCCGTCGACGTCGACTGGATCGCCGGCGGACACGACGGCGGCGACAAGGAGACGGACCGCACCGCAGGCCGGGTCACCTCCTGGTTCGACCGGTACCTGAAGGACGAGGACGTCGACACCGGGCCCGCGTTCCGCGTCACCCGCACCGGCGGCGTCGACTCCACGGACGGCGCGGCCACGGTGCGCGGCGCCAGCGGCGACCGGTACCCCGGACTGCGCGGCGAGGACCGGGTGTCCGTGCCGCTGAAGTCCGCCACCCAGACGTTCCAGAACCCACCGGGCGGCGCCCCGCCGTCCATCTCCTCGGTACCGGGCCTCGGCGGCGCCTCCCAGCTGTCGTCGTCCCTCGGCGCCGGACTCGCGCTCGACTTCCCCGGACAGTTCGCCCGGTTCGACTCGGCGCCGCTGAAGAAGTCCGTACGCGTCACCGGCACCCCGACGGCCACCGCCCACGTGCGGTCCTCCACCGGCACCGCCGTCCTCTTCGCCAAGGTGTACGACGCCGGGCCCGGCGGCGCCCGTCAGGTGCTCCCCTCCCAACTGGTCGCCCCGGTACGGGTGACCGGCGCGGGCGGAGCCGGCAAGGACGTCCCGATCACCCTGCCCGCCATCGACCACCAGGTGCAGAAGGGGCACACGCTGCGGCTCGTCCTGTCCGCGACGGACCTCGGTTACGCATCCCCGGCCCAGGCCGCCACGTACCAGGTCTCGGTCACCGGCGGGCTGAGCCTGCCGACCGCCCCCGGCGTGCGGACCGCGGCGGCGCCGCTGCCCTCCTGGGTGTGGTGGCTGCCCGCCGCCGCGGCCCTGCTCGCGGCGGCGCTGGTCCTGACGGCCCGCAGGCGCGGCGCGGCGCCCGCCCCGGACCCGGTCCTGGCCGGCGTCCCGCTCCAGATCACCGGCCTGAGCAAGCGGTACGCGGGCGCGGCGGACCGGTACGCGGTCCGCGACCTGTCCTTCCGCGTCGAACAGGGCCAGGTCCTCGGCCTGCTCGGACCGAACGGAGCGGGCAAGACGACGACCCTGCGCATGCTCATGGGGCTCATCGGTCCCGACGCCGGCGAGATCCGCGTCTTCGGCCAGGCGATCCGCCCCGGCGCGCCCGTCCTGTCCCGGGTCGGCGCCTTCGTCGAGGGCGCGGGCTTCCTGCCGCACCTGTCGGGCCGGGAGAACCTGGAGCTGTACTGGCGGGCCACCGGCCGCCCGCCCGGGGACGCGCACCTGGACGAGGCGCTGGAGATCGCCGGGCTCGGCGACGCGCTCGCCCGCGCGGTCCGCACGTACTCGCAGGGCATGCGCCAGCGCCTCGCCATCGCGCAGGCCATGCTCGGCCTGCCGGACCTGCTCATCCTCGACGAACCGACGAACGGGCTCGACCCGCCGCAGATCCGCGAGATGCGCGAGGTGATGATCAGGTACGCGCGCGGCGGCCGCACCGTCATCGTCTCCAGCCACCTCCTCGCCGAGGTCGAGCAGTCCTGCACGCACCTCGTCGTGATGGACCGCGGCCGCCTCGTGCGGGCGGGCCGCGTCGCGGAGATCGTCGGCACGGGCGACACCGTGCTCGCCGGCCTCGCGGGAGCCGTGTCCGACCCGCTCGTGGAGAAGGTGGCCGCGCTGGACGGGGTGGAGTCGGTGGCCCGTGCGGACGGGGGGTTGCTGATCCGGCTGGCGCCGGAGCCCGGGGCGGCCTCAGGGGCCGGCACCGACCCCGCCGCCCGTCTCCTGGCCGACCTGGTCCGGCTCGACGTACCGGTGAAGTCGCTCGGCCCGCACCGGCGGCTCGAGGACGCGTTCCTGACGCTGATCGGAGGCTCCGCATGAGCGGCACCGGGACGACCCGGCCCACCCCCGCCACCTCGCCCGTCCCGGCCGTGGCGGGACGCGCCGACGGGTACCGGCCCGGGCGGACACTGCCGCTACGGGTGGAGTTCGCGCGGCAGGTGAAGCGGCGGCGCACCCTCGTCATGGGGGCGGTGCTCGCGCTGCTGCCGTTCGTGCTGGTCGCCGCGTTCGCCATCGGCGGGCAGCCGGAGGGCCGCGGCGGCCGGGTGACGCTGATGGACACGGCCACCGCGTCCGGCGCGAACTTCGCGGCGACCTGTCTCTTCGTCTCCGCCGGGTTCCTGCTCGTCATCCCCGTCGCGCTGTTCTGCGGTGACACGGTCGCCTCCGAGGCGAACTGGTCGAGCCTGCGCTATCTGCTCGCCGCCCCCGTGCCGCGCGCCCGCCTGCTCTGGTCCAAGCTGACCGTCGGGCTCGGGCTCAGCCTCGCCGCGATGGTGCTGCTCCCGGTCGTCGCGCTCGGCGTGGGCGCGGTCGCGTACGGCTGGGGGCCGCTGGAGATCCCGACCGGCGGGGCGCTGTCGGCCGGTACGGCGGCGCAGCGGCTGCTCGTCGTGGTCGCGTACCTCTTCGTCTCGCAACTGGTCACCGCCGCGCTGGCGTTCTGGCTGTCGACGAAGACGGACAACCCGCTGGGCGCGGTCGGCGGCGCGGTCTTCCTGACCATCGTGGGCAACGTCCTGGACGCGGTCACCGCGCTCGGCCACTGGCGCGACTTCCTGCCGGCGCACTGGCAGTTCGCCTGGGCCGACCTGATCCAGGCGCAGCCCGAGTGGGGCGGCATGATCCAGGGGGCGTCGGTGTCGGTGGCGTACGCGGTGGTGCTGTTCGCGCTGGCGTTCCGGGGGTTCGCGGGCAAGGACGTGGTGTCGTAGGGGGACTGCGGGGGCGTGGGGTACGGCCCCCGGGTTCGGCTACGGCCCCCGGGCCCCCAGCCGCGCCGCCCGGGTGCGGCCTCCCGAGCCCCATCAGACCCCCGGGTTCAGCCACGCTCGCCGGGTGCTGCCCCCGGGTTCAGCCACGCCCGCCGGGTGCGCTCGGGCTCAACCACGGCCCCCCGGCCCGCCCCCGGGTCAGCGAATCTGCCGCCCCGAGATCGCCCGCGCGATGACCAGCCGCTGGATCTCGCTCGTCCCCTCGAAGATGGTGTAGATCTTCGCGTCCCGGTACATCCGCTCCACCGGATGCTCCCGGCTGTACCCCGCGCCGCCGAGCACCTGGATCGCCTTCTCGCTGGCAGCGACGGCGAGTTCACCGGCCCGCAGCTTCGACATGGAGCCCTGGCCCGCGTCGAAGACCTTGTCGTTGCGGGCCATCCAGGACGCCTGCCAGATCAGCAGCCGGCACGCCTCGATCTCGGTGCGCAGATCCGCCAGGGCGAACGCGATCGCCTGGTTCTCGATGATGGGGCGGCCGAACGCCTCCCGGTCGCCCGCGTACTCCAGCGCGTACTCGTACGCGGCGCGCGCGATCCCGAGGGCCTGCGCGCCCACCGTCGGCCGGCTCACCTCGAACGTGGACATGGCGGCCTGCCCCCGGCCGCCCGCGCGCGTACCCCCGGCCGCGCCCGGACGGGCGCCCTCGCGGGCCCGCGCGAGCCGCGCGTCCAGCTTCTCCTTGCCGCCGAGCAGGCAATGGCCGGGCACGCGTACGTCGTCGAGGAAGACGTCCGCGGTGTGTGAGGCGCGCAGCCCCAGCTTCCGGATCTTCTTGGCGCCTTCGAGCCCCGCGGTGCCGGGCGGCACGATGAACGCGGCCTGCCCGCGCGAGCCCAGCTCCGGGTCGACGGAGGCGACGACCACGTGCACGTTCGCGATGCCGCCGTTGGTGATCCAGGCCTTCTGGCCGCTGATCACCCATTCGTCCTTCGCCGCGTCGTAGCGGGCCCGCGTCCGCATCGCCGCGACGTCGGAGCCGGCCTGCGGCTCCGAGACGCAGAACGCGGCGACCTTCGGGTCCGCCGCGTCACCGAAGCACTGCGGCACCCACTCGGCCAGCTGGTCGGGCGTGCCGGAGGAGAAGATCCCGGCGACCGCGAGCGAGGTGCCGAACAGGGCCATGCCGATGCCCGCGTCGCCCCAGAACAGCTCCTCGTTGGCGATCTGCAGCGAGATGCCGCTGGGGTCGCCGAAGAGTTCGGCCAGGGACTCGAACCCGTAGAGACCGATCTTCGCGGCCTCCCGGATCACCGGCCAGGGCGTCTCCTCGCGTTCGTCCCATTCGGCGGCGGCGGGCCGCACCACGTCGACGGCGAAGCCGTGCACCCAGTCGCGCAGATCGCGCTGTTCCTGGTCCAGTTCGAGAGAGAAAGCCATGTCGTCGCCGCCCCCTATGCCTTCGGTATGTCGAAGTAGCGGGTCAGACCGGCCGCGAGGGCGACGTCACCCGCGATCTTCACCTTGCGCAGCATGAACATCGTGACCGGCGAGGAGTTGCCCGACACCAGCTTCAGGAAGTCGGCGTCGCCCATGACGAGCGTGACGCGCGGCTCGGCCTCCGAGCGGCCCTCGGCGACCGTGCAGGTGCCGGCGGAGATCCTTGTCTCGTAGACCGCGTCCGGGGTGGCGCCCTGGCCGGTGACCTTCCAGCGGATGAGCGCCTCCAGCGAGCCGGCCACCTCGGGCTTGAACTGCCGCTCCATGCGCCCGAAGACCTCCTTCAGGACGCGGGCGCGCAGCGCGCCGTCCGCCGCGATCTCGCCGATCTCCTTCGCGGACAGGCCCTTCACGATCCGCGCGAACTCCTCGGGCGTGACGCTCGCGAAGTCGAGGGCCGCGATGTCGTCGGCACCGCTCATGGAACACTCCCTGCCGTGACGGTTGAACTTACTAATGGGTAAGATTACTTATTGGTAAGGTTACGGCTACGTAGGTAGGCTGACAAGAGTGACGGGGACACCAGGAAGCACGGGGGCGCGTCGCAAGCGCGTGCCGCGCCATGTGCGCGAGCAGCAGATCATCGACGTAGCGGTACGGGTCTTCGCCAAGCGGGGCTACCACGCCGCGTCCGTCGACGAGATCGCCGAACTCGCCGGGATCTCCAAGCCGATGGTCTACCTCTACCTGGAATCCAAGGAGGGCCTCTTCCTGGCCTGCCTGAGCCGGGAGGCGGAGCGGCTCGTCTCGGCGTTCCAGGAGGCGGCCCGCGGCGCGGGCGCAGCGCCCGAACTGCGGCTGTACGCGGGCCTGTCGGCGTTCTTCGCGTTCGTCGCCGAGCACCGCGACAGCTGGGTCGTCCTGCACCGCCAGGCCTCGGAGCTGAGCGAGACGATCGCCGCCGCCGTCGCACGGGCCCGGCGCGCGGTCATGGCCGAGGTCGCGGGGCTGGTCCGGGACGGTATCTCGGACAGCGGCCGGGGCACCCGGCTCGGCGCGGAGGACGCGGACTTCGTGGCGCACGCGCTGGTCGGCGCGGCCGACTCGCTGACCGACTGGATGGAGCGCAATCCCGGCCAGGCGCCCGAGGGCATCGCCCTGCGGCTGATGAACATGGTCTGGGTAGGGATGCGCGACGTGCTCGACGGCGAGGCGTGGCTGCCCGAGGGCTGAATCGGCCGCACCCGTCCGGCGCGAGGTCCGGCACGACCCATTGCATTTTTGTTACGCATGAGTAAGTTGACTCCCGAGTAAGTACGAGGGGGCACGTCGCATCCGTGGACGCCGCAGCCGCGGGCGCCCGCGGCGGCCCCCGCACCACCGACCGCCAGCCGCCGCGCGACCGGGAGCCGTCATGGGCGTACGCAGGGATCTGAAGCGGGCCAGGAAACGCAGCGACCTGGACCGCGTGCGGGTCGAACTCATCAGGGACGACCGGGGCGCGGTCCGCGAGGCCCGCACCGCGCCGCTCGCCGCGCCCCCGGCGGGCGGCGCCACCCCCGCGGACATCCCGTTCGTGAACGCCGCCGAGGCGCCGGAGGCGGTGGTCGTACGGCGCAAGGTGTCCGGCGGTGCGGGGGCGGGCGCGGGGCCAGGCGGGGGTCCCGGCGCGGGGCCGGGGGCGGGACCGGGGTCGAAAGCCCGCCCGCGACGGGGTTCCGCGGCGGGGGAGTGGCAGCCGGTCACCGCCGCCGCGTTCGCCCGCGAAGTCACCGCGGCCGCCAAGGGGTTGATCGCGGCCGGGCTGCGACCGGGCGGCCGCGTCGCCCTGATGTCCCGTACCCGCTACGAGTGGCAGGTCCTCGACTTCGCGATCTGGGCCGCCGGCGGCCAGACCGTACCGATCTACGCGACCTCCTCGCCCGAGCAGATCGAGTGGATCGTGCGGGACTCGGGCGCCCGGCTGCTGATCGTGGAGAACGCGGCGAACGCGGAGGCCGCCGCCTCCGGACTCGCCGCTCTGCCCGCCGCGGACCGCCCGCGCAGCTGGCAGCTGGACGCCGGCGCCCTGGCCGAACTCGCCGCACTAGGGCGGGAGATCAAGGACGAGGTGGTGACCGAGCGGCGCTCGGCGCTCACCCCCGACACCATCGCGACGGTCTGCTACACCTCCGGCACCACCGGCCGCCCCAAGGGCTGCGTCCTCACCCACGGCAACCTCTACGCGGAGGCGGCCAACACCGTCGAGCTGCTGCACCCCCTCTTCAAGGCAGTCACGGGCCAGGCCGCCTCCACCCTGCTCTTCTTGCCGCTGGCGCACATCCTGGGCCGGACGATCCAGGTGGCGTGCCAGCTCGCCCGGATCGAACTGGGCCACTGCCCGAGCATCAAGCCGGCCGAACTGCGGCCCGAACTCCGCTCGTTCCGGCCGACGTTCGTCGTCGGCGTGCCCTACCTCTTCGAGAAGATCCACGACACCGGGCGGGCCACGGCGGAGAAGATCGGCCGCGGGGCGTCGTTCGACCGGGCGGACCGGATCGCGGTCGCGTTCGGCGAGCGCAGCCTGGCCAGGTCCCTCGACGCGGGACGCGGCCCCGGCCTCGGCCTGACCCTGGCCACCGGCCTCTACGACCTGCTCGTCTACCGCCGCGTCCGCAAGGAACTGGGCGGCCGCCTCCGGTACGCGATCAGCGGCGGCTCCCCGCTCGACCGCGGCCTGAACCTCTTCTTCTACACCGCCGGCATCGTCATCTACGAGGGCTACGGCCTGACCGAGACGACGGCCGCCGCCACCATCACCCCGCCGCTGCGACCCCGGCCGGGCACGGTCGGCCTGCCGGTCCCCGGCACCGCGGTCCGGATCGCGGACGACGGGGAGGTCCTGGTCAAGGGGCCCATCGTCTTCGGCGCGTACTGGCAGAACGCCGCGGCGACCGCCGACGCCCTCACCCCGGACGGCTGGTTCGCCACCGGCGACCTCGGCGCCCTCGACGACGACGGCTACCTCACCATCACCGGCCGCAAAAAGGACATCCTGGTCACGAGTGGGGGCAAGAACGTCTCGCCCGCCGTCCTGGAGGACCGTCTGCGCAGCCGCTCCCCGGTCGGCCAGTGCATCGTCGTCGGCGACAACCGCTCCTACGTCGCCGCCCTCATCACCCTCGAACCGGAGTCCGTCGCCCACTGGCTCAGCCTCCACAAGCTGCCCGCGACGACGCCGATGTCGCAGGTGATCAGCGACCCGCGGATGGTGGCTGCGGTGCAGAAGGCCGTCGACTTCGCCAACGAGGCCGTCTCCCGGGCGGAGTCCATCCGCAGGTTCGCGCTGGTGGAGGGCGAGTTCACCGAGGAGAACGGGCTGCTCACACCCTCCCTGAAGATCAAACGACAGGCGGTCACGGCGGCGTACGAGGGAGAGATAGAGAAGCTGTACGGCCCCTGACGGCCGCTACTCGGGAAGCTGATGATCACCCCAGACGTACGAGACGGGAAGCAGCTCGCCGATGGGCACGGCCCGCACCTGCGCGCCGCCGCCGGCCGGCACGATGACGTCGATCCCGGGAAAGTAATCGAGCAGCGCCTGGCGGCACCGCCCGCACGGCGGGATGACGCCCCGCTCACGGTCGCCCACGGCGACGATGGCGGAGCGCTCGTACACGCCCTGGGCGGCGGCCGCCCCGATGACGACGAGCTCGGCGCAGGGGCCGCCGGTGAAGTGGTAGGCGTTGACCCCCGTGACGATCCGGCCGTCCCGGGCGCGGGCCGCGGCGACGACGGTGTGCCGGTCGCCGCGGCACCGGGTACGGGCGACGTGGGCGGCGGCGTCGACCAGCTCGTGGTCGACACGGTCGGTGTGACCGGCTCGGCTGCTCATGATCTCCCTCGTGGACGGGCGGCGAGACCGGCTTCCCGGCGCGGCAGGCCCATCATCGCCTCCACCGACCGGGGCCGTGCCAGGCGGGGACCAGAGGCGGCCGGGACGGGTGCGCCGGGCACCGGCGATCGCTTCGTTGCCTTACTGGTTCCTTACGGCCTGACATTTCGCGGCCCCGGGGGCGCATACTGGCTCTACGATGACGAAGCCCTCCGCGCCCCGACGCCACCTGCCGACAAGCCCCTTCAACGCTCCGTCCGCCGCTCCTCCCAAGCACTTCGACCTGGGGGATCGCGTCACGCACGACCGGTACGGCCTGGGAAGGATCATCGGCGTCGAGAACGGCGTCGCGATGCTCGTCGACTTCGGCTCCCGCCAGGCCCGCATCAGCAGCCCCTACACCCACATGGACAAACTCTGACGCTTCCACCCCACCCGGGCCCCGGCCTCCTCCCGCCCTCCGGGCTGGGAACGACCGGGGCTCTGTCCTGGCTGGGGCCGCGTGGGCGCCGGGCCGGCGCCCACGGGCAGGTGCAGCACCGGCGATCGGGCACGCGCGGGGTACGAACGGACATCGGCTACCGCTTCAACGCCCGGTAGCGCTTCAAGAGAGCGGTGACCCTCTCGGGGTCGGCACGGCCGTTCAGCTCGGTCAGCAGATCGTCGGGGCAGAGTTCGTAGAGGTCACCCCACCAGCGCCGCCCCTTGTTGTCCCAGACCCGGTACCCCCCTGGCACCCCCCGCGCCACATACCGCCGCTTGCTCACGCCACCCCTCCCACAGCCGCCGTCCGGACCAGCGAAGCTGCCCGCATGGCCGGACAGATCCTTGCCTTGGCGAGGTCGGTGGGGCTGACGTCCCTCGTCAGAGCAGCGCTGGGAGTCGCAGCGAGCGCTTCGGCAGCCGCACGGACCTGCTCCACGGTGCGGTACCGGGGTGGTCCGTAGCCCCAGCCCTCGGCGCCGGGTATCTCCTGCTCCCCGCGAACCACTGCAACCGTGAATCCGCGCTCTCTGAGCAGCAGCAAGGCCCCGCCGAAGCGGGGCCGTGGAGAGGCGCCCCCGGCAGGACTCGAACCTGCGGCCAAGCGCTTAGAAGGCGCCTGCTCTATCCACTGAGCTACGGGGGCCGGTGTGTGGCCGGTGGCTCGGACGGACGTGCGGGAGGTCCGTGACCTTGCCGGGGACAAGGATAGGGCTCCTGGGTCCCGCTCCTTGCTGCTTCGCCTCCGTTTCGCCTCCGTGACTCCATGTGGAGGTTCAGTGAAGCGCTCCTGATAATCGCAGGCAGGTGCGAATCTCGCACCGCTTTTGGCGTCTCCCGCCCCGGGTGTTGTGCACTCGTTATGCCTGCGCCCCCTGCCTCCCTTTCCGTCCCGCTGTGTGCTTCCTGTGGGGAATCGGGCGCCTTGTTCGGGCCTCCGTGTCTGCCGACCGGTGCCTCATCGGCGCGCAGAGGTGGCCATATGCTTCAGAAAGCCTGCAAAGTTGGGCATTCTTCGCATGTGGTGACTCTGGACGTACGGCCTCAGCTGCTCGACGCGCTTACCTCGCTGCGCGACCGTGTCGCCGGCGCGCGCTTCCCGCTCCCTCTCACGGGGGCGCCCCGCGCGCGCGTCAACCGCGGTGAGTTGCTCGCCCAGCTCGACGACTACCTCGTGCCCCGCCTGCGCGCCCCCGAGGCCCCGCTGCTCGCGGTGGTCGGCGGCTCCACGGGCGCGGGCAAGTCGACCCTGGTCAACTCCCTCGTGGGGCGCGTGGTGAGCGAAGCGGGCGTGCTGCGGCCGACCACACGCACGCCCGTGCTCGTCTGCCACCCCGACGACCACCCCTGGTTCGCCGGGATGCGCGTCCTGCCCGACCTCACGCGCGTGTGGGTGCCCCGCCAGGCGGACGCCGAGGCCGACGCCGAACCGGACGAGGACGACGCCCTCGACCCCCTCCCCGAGGACGAGGGGCGCGCGCTGCGCGTCGAGACCGCCGACACCCTCCCGCGCGGGCTCGCGCTCCTGGACGCTCCGGACATCGACTCACTCATCGCCGAGAACCGGTTGCTCGCCGCCCGGCTCATCAACGCCGCCGACGTGTGGGTCATGGTCACCACCGCCTCCCGGTACGCCGATGCCGTGCCCTGGCACCTGCTGCGTACCGCCAAGGAGCACGACGCCTCCCTGGTCACCGTGCTCGACCGCGTACCGCACCAGGTCCTCGCCGAGGTGTCGCGGCAGTACGGCGCCCTGCTCACCAAGGCCGGGCTCGGCGAAGTGCCCCGGTTCACCGTGCCCGAGCTGCCCGAGTCGACGGGCGACGGCGGGCTGCTGCCGGCCACCGCCGTCGCCCCGCTGCGCGCCTGGCTCACCCACCGCGCCCAGGACCCCGACGCCCGCGCCCGCGCCGTGGCCCGCACCGCCCGCGGCGTGCTCGACTCCCTGCGCGTACGGATGCCGGAGCTGGCCGCCGCCCTCGCCGCTCAGTACTCCGCCGCCGTGCGGCTCGTCGGCGCCGTCGACGACGCGTACGACAGCGAGCACGCGCGCGTGCGCAGCAGGCTGCAAGGAGGCGCCGTGCTCACGGGCGACGCCCTGAAGCGGTGGCGAAGCTACCCGCTGGACTGCTCCGCCGGCGAACTCCTCGACGCCCTCGTGGAGAGTCTCGGGGCGCTCCTCCTGTGCGCGGTGACCGCCGCCGACGAGCGCGTCGACGAGGCCTGGCGCCGTGAACCGGGCGGCGCCGCCCCCGAACTGGCCGGACGCGACCCCGAACCGGCCGGCGCCGAGCACCGCATCGGCATGGCCGTGCGCCGGTGGCGCCGGGTGCTGGAGGAGTACGCGGAGGACGAGGTACGGGCGGTCGTCGACGCACAGGGCTCGTCGCCGCCCGACCCCGAGATCGTCGCCGCCCTCGTGGCCACCGCCCTGCTCGGCGGGAGACGGGCCAGGACCGCCGGAGAGACCCTCGCCGAGCGGATCGGGGCCCAGGGCGCCCTGCGCCTGCGCGACCGCGGCACACGACTCCTGGGCGAGTACCTGGACACCGTCCTCGACACGGAACGCGAACGCCGCCTCGCGCCCGTGGACACCCTCGGCGTCGGTCCCGAACCCCAGGCCGAACTGATCGCGGCCCTGTCGCTGCTGCAGAAGGAGAGGTGAGGGCGGTGACCGCCGTCACGGACCACACCGATCACACCGATCACAGCCATGACACCGAGCACACGGACCATGCGGATCACAGGGATCGCGTAGATCACAGGGAACGCGCAAGGCGCACAGGCCACGCAGATCGTGCGGACCACGCAGATTATTCGGACACCATCGACCCCCGTGCCCCCGGCGCCGCCCCCCGGCTCCCCGGTGCCGCCCGCCCCGACCGCGCCGGTCCCTGGGACGACGGGCTCATCGCGCGGCGTGCCGCGGGGCAGCCCGGCGGCACCCTGGAGGCGGACCCGAGGAGCCCGGCGGCGTACGACGTGCAGAGCGACCGGGACCTCCAGCCGCGCCTGGACGCGCTGCGCGAGCTGGTCGCGCTCTCCCGGACGCGGCTCGACGCGGGGACGCTCGCCGAGGCCGGGCGGGTACTGGACGAGGCCGCGGCGCGGCGCCGGCTCTCCGCGCGGCACACCGTCGTCGCCGTCGCCGGGGCCACCGGAAGCGGCAAGTCGACCCTGTTCAACGCCCTCGCCGGCGTGCCCCTCGCGGAGACCGGACTGCGCCGGCCCACCACGTCCGCGCCGATCGCGTGCAGCTGGACGGACGGCGCCGCGGGCCTGCTCGACCGGCTCGGCATCCCGGGCCGCTCGCGGCGCCGGCCGCTGCAACGCCAGCACGACGAGGCGGCCCTGGACGGCCTCGTCCTCGTCGATCTGCCCGACCACGACTCCGCCGCCCCCGCCCACCGTGAGCAGGTCGACCGGGTGCTCGCCCTGGTGGACGCCGTCATCTGGGTCGTCGACCCGGAGAAGTACGCCGACGCCATGCTGCACGAGCGGTACCTGCGGCCCATGGCCGGGCACGCCGAGGTCATGTTCGTCGTCCTCAACCAGGTCGACCGGCTGCCCGGCGACGCCGCCCACCAGGTCCTCGACGACCTGCGCCGCCTGCTCGACGAGGACGGCATCGCCCTCGGCGAGCACGGCGAACCCGGCGCCACCGTACTGCCCCTGTCGGCGCTGACCGGCGAGGGCGTCGGTGAACTGCGCGACGCCCTCGACCAGTTCACCGCCGAGCGCCGGGCCGCCGCCCGCCGGATCTCCGCCGACGTCGACGCCGCCGCCGACCGGCTGCGACCGGTGTACGGGGCCGGCCGGCAGACCGGGCTCAGCGAGGCGGCCCGCGAGGAGTTCGCCGGCCGGCTCGCCGACGCGGTGGGCGCCGCGGCCGCCGGACAGGCCGCCGAACGCGCCTGGTCCCGCGGCGCCAACAAGGCCTGCGGGACCCCGTGGCTCCGGCTCTGGCGGTGGTACGAGGCCCAGCGCACCCCCACCGCGCCCGTCGACGCCCCCGGGACCCCGGCCGACGAGGGGGCCACGGCGCGCCAGCGGGTCGAGCACGCGGTCCGGGCGGTCGGCGACGCGGCCGCGAGCGGGCTGCCCGCCGCCTGGGGGCAGGCCGTACGGGAGGCCGCCACGCGCGGCGCCGAGGGGCTGCCGGAGGCGCTGGACGAGCTCGCGGCGGACACCGGGCTGCCCGACGAGGACGGCGCCCGGGGCTGCGGGGCGGCGTACCCGGGCGGGGGCCGGCCGCCGCGGCCCGGGTGGTGGCCGGTCGCCGTCCTCGCCCAGGCGTCGATGACGGTGCTGCAAGTGCTGGGCGGCCTGTGGCTGGTGGGGCAGATCGCCGGCGTCGTGCCGCCGGAGCTGAGCGTGCCGGTGCTGATGATGCTGGCCGGCATCGTCGGCGGCCCGTGCGTCGAGTGGGCCTGCCGGTTGGCGGCGCGGGGGCCCGCGCGGCGGTACGGGCAGGAGGCGGAACGGCGCCTGCGGGACGCGGCAGCGGCATGCGGCCGGGCCCGGGTCCTGGACCCCGTCGCGGCGGAGCTGCTGCGGTACCGGGAGGTGCGGGAGCAGTACGTACGGGTGGCCGGGATTTCCACAACCGGCCGGTAGGACACAGGCATCGGCACGTTGCGCGGCGCCCGGGCAGTCTGGGCCTCGCGGCTCGGGGCAGCTCGGGACGCGGAGTTGAGCGGAGGGCGGGTGCGGCCGGGGGTTGGCCCGGGCCGCGCCGTGTTCTACGTGGCCGGGGCTGGTTCGGCCGCGCTGGGTGTGATGTGGCCGGGGTTCGGTCCGGGCCGCCGACGGGGCGGTGCCGGGACGGGCCGGGCCGCGCTGGGTTCGACGTGGTCCGGGACGGCTCGGGCCGCGAGGCTGACGGGGAGGGACGGACGACATGAACGAGACTCTGCTGACCGTGGTGGGGAACGTCGCGACGACGCCGGTGTACCGGGAGCTGCCGACGGGGCCGGTGGCCCGGTTCCGGCTCGCGGTGACGCCACGGCGCTTCGACGCGGTGCAGAACGCATGGGTGGACGGCCACACGAACTTCTTCACGGTGTGGGCCAAGGGGGCGCTCGGCTCCAACGTGCAGGGGTCGGTGTCCATCGGTGAACCGGTGATCGTGCAGGGCAGGTTGAAGGTCCGGGACGAGGAGAGGGGCGGGCAGCACTGGACGTCGGCGGACATCGCGGCGACGGCGGTGGGTCACGATCTGTCGCGCGGTACGGCGGCGTTCCGCCGGGCCCAGCGCAGGGGGTCCGCAGACCCGGTCCGGGCGGTCGACGGGGAGGGGCGCGGGGTCCAACAGCCGCCGGACGACGTGTCGTTCGAGATCGACCCCGTGCCCGTACCCGCACCCGTGCCGGCGTCCCGGCCGGCGCCCGAGCCTGAGCCCGAGAGGCAGCCCGTGGGGTGAGACGGCGGCGCCAGGAGACGGTGTGCCGGTGTGCGGAGAGGGCGGGCGGCTCCGGGGCGTGGCGGGCGAGCGGCCCGGTGACCGAAGTGTGGCTTATCGACGCCTGCGTTCCGGAGATTTATCGATAAGGCAAGGCTGGAACCGGTGTTGGCGATAACGATTGCGATTCGGATCGGTTGCCGGGACTCGGCTCTGGGGATCGTGAGGAGCCGTTTCCCTAGGATGCCGGGCGTGGCTCGATGGGCTTCAGGGGGCTGAGACGCTCGAAGAGCCTCAGGAGGCCGGGCCCCGCGAGGCCCGGTCCAGGGGCGCGGCTTCTGGGACCGGTCCCAGGGGCTTCGACGGACTCAGCGATTTCACCGGCGGGACACCACCCCCCATGTGTCACCACGTCCTGCCTGAAGGGAATTACGTGTTTTCTGTGTTCTCACGGGCCGGGCGCCGAGGGCGCGGCGGTGCCCGCCTCGCCGCCGCGGCCCTGGTGTCGGGTCTCGCGGTGGCCGGGACGATATCCGGGGCCACGGCGGCCGCCGCGGACGACGGCGCCGGAGAGCCGGGCGGCGCGAGCGCCACGATAGGCGGCCTGGAGACGTACGGGGCCGCCGTGATCCACGACGGCGAGCGCGACGAGCAGGTCTCCGCGGGCCTGTTCCGGATGACCGTCGACGGCGGCGGGACGCTGCAGACGTACTGCATCGACATCCACAACCCGACCCAGACGGACGCCCGGTACCAGGAGACGCCCTGGAGCGGCACGTCCCTGAGCGGGAACGCGGACGCGGGCCGCATCCGCTGGATCCTGCAGAACTCCTACCCCCAGGTGAACGACCTCGCCGCGCTCGCCCGCAAGGCGGGCGCGGGGAGGCTCACCGAGCAGGACGCCGCGGCCGGCACCCAGGTCGCCATCTGGCGGTACTCGGACAAGGCCGCCGTCGAGGCGGTGAGCCCGGCCGCCGAGAAGCTGGCGGACTACCTGCAGAAGAGCGCCGGCGCGCTGACCGAGCCCGGTGCCTCGCTGACCCTGACGCCGGGGGCCGTAGCCGGGCGCCCGGGTGAGCGGCTCGGCCCGGTCACCGTGCACACGAACGCGGACGCGGTCTCGGTGGCGCCGCCCGCCGGGGCGGCGGCGGACGGGGTGAGGGTCGTCGACAAGGCCGGCAAGCCGGTCACCACCGCCGCCGACGGCAGCCGGCTCTACTTCGACGTGCCCGAGGACGCCGCGGCGGACTCCGCCGCGCTGACCGTGCAGGCGTCCACGACCGTGCCCGTCGGCCGCGCCTTCACCTCCGAGACCCGCAGCCAGACGCAGATCCTCGCGGGCTCCAGCGAGTCCACGGTCGCGGCGAGCGCGACGGTGAACTGGGCGGACCGAGGCCCGGTGCCGGCGCTCTCCGCGCGGAAGAACTGCGCGAAGGGCGGGGTCGACATCACGGCGGTGAACAAGGGCGACAAGCCGTTCACCTTCACGCTGATGGGCGCCGCGTACACGACCCCGGCCGGGGCCTCGCGGACGGTGACGATCCCGCTCCAGGAGGACCAGGCGTACGACTTCACCATCAAGGGCCCGCACGGTTTCGAGAAGCGGCTGCGCGGGGTGCTCGACTGCCGGACGGTGGCCGCCGCGGCCGGTTCCGCGGACAGCGGGCTCACCACGCAGGCGACGATCCAGCCGAGCCCGGCCTCCGTGGGCGGCTCCGGCGCCGCCACGGACCTCGCCGCGACGGGCAGCTCGAACGCGACACCGGTGATCGCGGGCCTCGCCATCGCGCTCGTGGTCGTCGGCGGAGCCGCCCTCGTCCTGGTGCGGAAGAGGAAGACGCCGCCGAGCGAGGGCGAGTAGCGCGCGCTACCGGGACGGAGGGGCGGGGGTGGGCCCTCCGTCCCGGCCGTCTCTCCCTCTCTCCGTTCCGCCGCTCCACCGTCCAGCCGTCCTGCCGTCCCGCGGGGGCGGTTCGTCATCGCGGCCGGGCGGGGCGGGACCCATATGCGCTCGGATGGGGTACGCACCTCCCCTTTGCATGACCATGCGCGATGATGCATACTCTTCCTATGTCCAAGGTCCTCACCTCTCTTCCCGTCGGCGAGCGCGTCGGCATCGCCTTCTCGGGCGGCCTCGACACCTCCGTCGCGGTCGCGTGGATGCGTGACAAGGGCGCCGTCCCCTGCACCTACACGGCGAACATCGGCCAGTACGACGAGCCCGACATCGACTCGGTCCCGGGCCGCGCCCAGGCCTACGGTGCCGAGGTCGCCCGGCTCGTCGACTGCCGTGAGGCCCTCGTCGAGGAAGGTCTCGCGGCGCTCACCTGCGGGGCGTTCCACATCCGCTCGGGCGGTCGCGCCTACTTCAACACCACGCCGCTCGGCCGCGCCGTCACCGGCACGCTGCTGGTCCGCGCGATGCTCGAGGACGACGTCCAGATCTGGGGCGACGGCTCGACGTTCAAGGGCAACGACATCGAGCGGTTCTACCGCTACGGCCTGCTCGCCAACCCGAACCTGCGGATCTACAAGCCCTGGCTGGACGCGGACTTCGTGACCGAGCTCGGCGGCCGCAAGGAGATGTCGGAGTGGCTGCTCGCCCACGAGCTGCCCTACCGCGACAGCACGGAGAAGGCGTACTCCACCGACGCCAACATCTGGGGGGCCACGCACGAGGCCAAGACCCTGGAGCACCTCGACACGGGCGTGGAGACGGTCGAGCCCATCATGGGCGTCCGCTTCTGGGACCCGTCGGTGGAGATCCCCACCGAGGACGTCACGATCGGCTTCGACCAGGGCCGCCCGGTGACGATCAACGGCAAGGAGTTCGCCTCCTCGGTCGACCTGGTGATGGAGGCCAACGCGATCGGCGGCCGCCACGGCCTGGGCATGTCCGACCAGATCGAGAACCGGATCATCGAGGCCAAGAGCCGCGGCATCTACGAGGCGCCCGGCATGGCCCTCCTGCACGCCGCGTACGAGCGCCTGGTGAACGCGATCCACAACGAGGACACGCTCGCCCAGTACCACAACGAGGGCCGGCGCCTGGGCCGCCTCATGTACGAGGGCCGCTGGCTGGACCCGCAGGCCCTGATGGTCCGCGAGTCGCTCCAGCGCTGGGTCGGCGCCGCCGTCACCGGCGAGGTCACCCTGCGGCTGCGGCGCGGCGAGGACTACTCGATCCTCGACACGACCGGCCCGGCGTTCAGCTACCACCCGGACAAGCTGTCCATGGAGCGCACCGAGGACTCGGCGTTCGGCCCGGTGGACCGGATCGGCCAGCTCACCATGCGCAACCTCGACATCGCCGACTCCCGCGCCAAGCTGGAGCAGTACGCGGGCCTCGGCCTCATCGGCACCGCGAACCCGGCGATCGGTGCCGCCCAGGCCGCCGCGACCGGCCTGATCGGCGCCATGCCCGAGGGCGGCGCGGAGGCGATCGCGTCCCGCGGCGATACCTCCGACGACGCGGAGCTGCTGGACCGCGCGGCCATGGAATTCGGCACGGACTGAGACCCACCCGCACGTCAGTAGGGGCTGCCCCGCCGCCACCCGGCACGGGCGGCCCTTCGGGCAGGGCCGGACACGGGGGAGCGGCAAGACATGACCGGACGGTGGCGGAGACTCCCGACCCTCTTGACGCCTGTCGCCCCGCTGGCGCTCAACCTGCTCCTCGGCGTCCCGGGCGTGGTACCGATCTGGCTGCTCTGGTACCTGGTGTCGAACTGGATCGATCCCGCCCCCACCGAGAACGACGGCATGGCGCTCTGGCTGGTGATCATCGCCCCGGTCCTCGCCTTCTACGCCCTGCTCTGGTGGTTCCCCAACCGAGCCCTCGCCCGCCGCACGCCTCTCACCACCCGCCACTACTGGCTGCTCAGCGCAACGGGCACGCTCCTGCCGACGGCGGCGCTCCTGGTGTACGCGCCGTAAGCCCGCGGCGCCGCGCCCGCCCCCGAACTCCCAGCTCAAGCCCACCCACCGATACGGGTTTCCGCCCAAGGGTGGCCGTACGGCAAGATGGGGTGTATCTGCCCTCACGCGGCGGAGCCGCAATTGCGGGCCCCGCGCTGCCACACTTCGACTGCCGGACGGTTTCTCTTGGCTGAGTTCATCTACACCATGCGCAAGGCGCGCAAGGCGCACGGCGACAAGGTGATCCTCGACGACGTCACCCTGAGCATGTACCCCGGGGCGAAGATCGGCGTCGTCGGTCCGAACGGTGCCGGTAAGTCGACCGTGCTGAAGATCATGGCGGGGATCGAGCAGCCGTCGAACGGTGACGCCTTCATCTCGCCCGGCTACAGCGTCGGCATCCTCATGCAGGAGCCGGTGCTCGACGAGTCGAAGACCGTCCTGGAGAACGTGCAGGACGGCGCCGCCGAGATCATGGGCAAGCTCCAGCGCTTCAACGAGGTCGCCGAGCTCATGGCCACCGACTACAGCGACGCGCTGATGGAGGAGATGGGCAAGCTCCAGGAAGACCTCGACCACGCCGACGCGTGGGACCTCGACGGTCAGCTGGAGCAGGCCATGGACGCCCTGGGCTGCCCGCCCGGCGACTGGCCCGTCACCAACCTCTCCGGTGGTGAGAAGCGCCGCGTCGCCCTGTGCAAGCTCCTGATCGAGGCGCCCGACCTGCTCCTCCTCGACGAGCCCACCAACCACCTCGACGCCGAGTCCGTGAACTGGCTGGAGCAGCACCTGGCCCAGTACAAGGGCACCGTCGTGGCCATCACCCACGACCGGTACTTCCTCGACAACGTCGCCCAGTGGATCCTCGAGCTCGACCGCGGCCGCGCCATCCCCTACGAGGGCAACTACTCCACGTACCTGGAGAAGAAGTCCGAGCGCCTCAAGGTCGAGGGCAAGAAGGACGAGAAGCGCCAGAAGCGGCTCAAGGAAGAGCTGGAGTGGGTGCGGTCCAACGCCAAGGGCCGCCAGACCAAGTCCAAGTCGCGTCTCGCGCGCTACGAGGAGATGGCGGCCGAGGCCGAGAAGATGCGGAAGCTGGACTTCGAGGAGATCCAGATTCCGCCGGGCCCGCGCCTGGGCAGCATCGTCGTCGAGGTCAGCAACCTCAGCAAGGCCTTCGGCGAGAAGGTGCTCATCGACGACCTGAGCTTCACGCTGCCGCGCAACGGCATCGTCGGTGTCATCGGCCCGAACGGCGCCGGCAAGACCACCCTGTTCAAGATGATCCAGGGCCTGGAGACGCCGGACTCCGGTCAGATCAAGGTCGGCGAGACCGTCAAGATCTCCTACGTCGACCAGAACCGCTCCAACATCGACCCGAAGAAGACCCTCTGGGCCGTCGTCAGCGACGAGCTGGACTACATCAACGTCGGCCAGGTCGAGATGCCGTCGCGCGCCTACGTCTCCGCCTTCGGCTTCAAGGGCCCGGACCAGCAGAAGCCCGCGGGCGTCCTCTCGGGCGGTGAGCGCAACCGCCTCAACCTCGCGCTCACCCTCAAGCAGGGCGGCAACCTCCTGCTCCTCGACGAACCGACCAACGACCTCGACGTCGAGACCCTCAGCAGCCTGGAGAACGCGCTGCTGGAGTTCCCCGGCTGCGCCGTCGTCGTCTCCCACGACCGGTGGTTCCTGGACCGCGTGGCGACGCACATCCTCGCCTACGAGGGTGACTCCAAGTGGTTCTGGTTCGAGGGCAACTTCGACTCCTACGAGAAGAACAAGGTCGAGCGGCTCGGCGCCGACGCGGCCCGCCCGCACCGCGCCACGTACAAGAAGCTGACCCGCGGCTGATGGCCCGCCACGTATACGCCTGCCCCCTGCGCTGGGCGGACATGGACGCGTACGGCCACATCAACAACGTGGTCTTTCTTCGGTACCTCGAAGAAGCACGCATCGACTTCCTGTTCCGGCCGGACAAGGATTTCCAGCAGGGGTCCGTCGTGGCGCGCCATGAGATCGACTACAAGCGGCAGTTGGTCCACCGGCACGCGCCGGTGGACATCGAGATGTGGGTGACCGACATACGGGCCGCCTCGTTCACGCTCGCCTACGAGGTCAAGGACGCGGACGAGGTCTACGTCCGGGCGTCGACGGTCATCGTGCCGTTCGACTTCGAGGCGCAGCGGCCGCGGCGGATCACCGACGACGAGAAGTCCTTCCTGCGGGAGTACCTCGACGACGGCGTGGAGGCGCTCGCCGCATGAGCGCGCCCGTGTCCGTGCTGTCCTTCGCCGATGCCGGGGAGGCGGCGGACGTCGCCGCCTTCCTGGGCCGGCTGCTCCACTACGACAAGGCGGCCGCCGTCCGGCTCCAGGCCCAGGCCGGTGGGCAGGCGCTCGCCGTCTTCGGGCGGCCGCCGTCGTTCGAGGTGCTGGCGGTCCGTACGGCGCGGCTGCTCAAGCCCTACGAGAACGGGATCGACGACGTCCTCGACGTGACCGTCTCCGCGGGGCAGCTGCTCGACTCCATCGACGCGGGCGGCTCGACCGCCACCGTCCCCGGGGCCGTCACGGGTCCGCCGTGGGCCGGGGTGCTGCCGCCGCGCGGTGGCTGGGAGCGGGTCCTGGGATTCCCCGGGGCCGAGGCGCTGCGCGGCCTCGTGCAGGCCGCCGTCGGTGAATTCCGGGCTCGGGTCGATGAGTTGGCGCCGCAGGCGCGGACGCGGGCCGGGCTCGACGCGCTGGGCCGGGAGATCTGGTCCCGGGAGATCGGCGGCAGCGGGGTGCCGGTGCGGGTCGCTCACGCGGCGGCCTCGCTCGGGTTCCTCCGGGGTGAGCGGGTCGATCTGCTGGTGGCCGGGGCGTGGGTGCGGTTGCGTACGCCGTACGGGGCTGTGGTGGTGCGGCGTGGTGCGGCCGGCGGTCTTGGCGGGCTTTCGGTCGGGCCCGCCTGAGCGGTTCCCTGGGCGTGGCGTGTCGTGTCGTGTCGTTTGCGGGCGCGCCTCCGGTGGGGGTTCTCGCGCCGTTCCCCGCGCCCCCGAGATGCGCTCAGCGTTCTTCGTCGTCCGGCCAGATCTGGATGTGGTCCGGTTCCAGTTCCAGCATGACCCGGTCCCGCATGCCCAGGGAGTGCGTGTACTCCACGGGGAGCTGGAGTCGGCCCGCGCGGTCCAGCATCGCGTACTCGCGTGAGACCAGGGACTCCTGGCCGGTCGCCGCGTCGACCTGGGTGCGGCGGAGCACCTCCGTCGACGTGCGGCCGTCGCGGATGGCGACCGTGCGGCGCACCTCGGAGGCGACCGTCTGGTCGTGCGTGACGATGACGACGGTCGTGCCCAGTTCCTCGTTGGCCGTGCGGAACGCGGCGAAGATCTGCTCGCCGGTGTGCGAGTCGAGTTCGCCGGTCGGCTCGTCGGCGAGCAGCACCTTCGGCTCGTTGGCCAGCGCCACCGCGATGGCGACACGCTGCTGCTGGCCGCCGGACAGCTGCTGCGGGCGGCGGTCGCGGCAGTCGGCCACGCCGAGGAGGTCAAGGAGTTCCGTGGCGCGCTCCGTCTTCTTCGCGCGCCGGGTCCGGCCGCGCAACTGCATGGGCAGCGCCACGTTCTGAGCGGCCGTCAGGTAGGGGAGGAGGTTGCGGGCCGTCTGCTGCCAGACGAACGCGACGGCCTCGCGGCGGTAGCGCAGCCGTTCCCTGGCGCCCATCGTGAGCAGGTCGTGGCCGGCGACCTTGGCCGCGCCCGCGGTCGGTTCGTCCAGGCCCGCCAGGATGTTCATCAGCGTCGACTTGCCGCTGCCCGACGCCCCCACCAGCGCCATCAACTCGCCCTCGCGGACCAGGAGATCAAGGCCCTGGAGAGCCTGGACCTCGACGCCGTCCGTGGTGAAGACGCGGACCAGGCGGTCGCAGCTGATCAGCGCGTCGTGGCCGTAGGCGGGGCGGTGCCGGTGGGCGGAGGCCCGCGCCTCCAGTTCCGTGAGGGTCGGGGTACCGGGGTGGTCGCTGGTCATGAGGTGGCCGCCTCTTGCGTGGTGGATTCGTCGTGGGCCGGACGCCGGTGCCAGGCGCCCGCGCCCCTGGTGCGCAGCGCCGCGTACGGCCCCGAGTGCTTGGTGTGCGACACCGCGTACCGCTCCGCCTGTCTCGTGTCCCGTACGTGCCTCACGCCGCCTCCCCCGCCCGCAACTCCCGTACGGAGCCCCGTCGCCCCGCCCACCACGCCTGGAGCGACGCCACGCCGACCGCCAGGACGACCACGCAGAGCGCGGGCAGTACCAGGGACAGCGGGTCGGTGCTCAGGTGGTTCGTGGTGCCGCCCGCCGCGTCCGCCAGGGCGAGGCCGGTCAGGTCGAGGCCGGGGGAGAGGAGGCGGATCGCGGCCCAGCCGGTGAGGGTGCCGCCCGCCGCGGCGAGCACGGCCTGCGGCAGCGACTCCAGGATCAGCAGCCGGCGGCTCTGGGCCCGGGTGAGGCCCATGGTGCGCAGCCGGGCCAGGAGCGCGAGGCGTTCCGGGGTGGCCCGGCCCAGGGAGAGCAGGAGTGCCAGGACGGCGAGGCCCGCGCCCGCGCCGACCGCCGCCACGTAGATGCCGGTGGCGCCGGTCTGGAGCGGGGAGTCGACGAACCGGGCCCGTTCGACGGCGCGCAGCCGGACGGCCGCGCCCGGGCCCGCCGCGGCGCGCAGGGCGCCCGCGTCGAGATGGGCGCCGGTCAGCAGCAGCGTCGTGGGGCGGCTCGCGGCCTTCGTCGCGCGGGCCAGCGCCGTGGCGTCGACGATCAGGAAGTCGTCGGAGAGGGCCGGTGTCGTGGTGCGGACGGCGGCCGCGCGCAGGGTCACGGTCTCGCCGTTCATCCACAGGTCGAGGCGGCCGCCCGCGAACAGCTCCGCCATGGACGGCGAGACCAGGGCCGGGACCGTGCCGCCGCCCGCCGGCCGCAACGCGGAGGCGGGGAACGCCCCGAGACCGGTGTGGCGGGCCAGGCGGGCGTACCCGGCGGGGTCGACCGCGGCGAGCGGCAGCCGCCGGGTGCCCTCGCGGACCTCGGCGTCGTAGTGGACCGTGACCGGCGTGACGGCGTCCGCGCCGGGCGTGGCGCGGATCCGGGCGACGCGCGCGGCGGAGAGCGGGCCGCCCCCGTCGACGCGGGCGTCCGCGCCGGTCACCAGGAGCGCCGCGCGGTCCCGGGTGCTGTCGATACCGGCGAGGACGCTGCCGCCGAACGCCGCCGTCGTCAGCGCGGTGAGCAGTGCGAGCAGCGGCAGGACGGCGGTGCCCGCGCCGGCGCGGGCCGCGCGGGCCAGCGACAGATGGCCGACGGCGCCCCGCAGGCGGCCGGTGGGGCCGACCAGGCGGCGCAGCGGCAGCGGAGAGATCCGCACGAGGACGGCGGCGGCCACCACGGCGACCAGGACGGGCGCGAGCGCGACGAGGCCGTCGCCGCCGCCGGTGGCGCCGCGGCGGCGCAGGGCCACGACGGCGCCGACGGCCAGGACGAGGACGGTCAGTTCGGCGACCGTGCGCCGGGCCGACGGGCGGGTCGTGGCCACGTCGTCGCGGGAGCTGTGCAGCCGCGCCCTGCGGTGCGCGGCCAGCGCGCGGACCGGCAGCGCGGCGCAGGCCACCGCGGTCACGGCGGCCGCGGCGAGCGCGGAGGGGTACCAGCGGTCGCCGGGGACGGCCGCGAGCGCGAGCAGGCAGCCGAGCAGACCGGCCGGGACCGCCGGCACCGCCGTCTCGGCGAGCAGCCGGACCCCGAGGCCGGGCAGGGAGGCGCCGCGCGAGCGCAGCAGCGCCAGTTCGGTGCGGCGCCGGTCCGCGGCGAGCCCGCCCGCCAGGAGCAGCACGATGCAGGCGACCGTGCCCGTGCCGTACGCGGCGACCGCCACCACCGGCGTGATGCCCGAGCGCAGGGACTCGAAGCGGGCGATGACGTCGTCGAGGCCGCTGCTGACGTCGGCGGTCGCGCTGCCCGTGGCCCGGCGCACGTCGAGCAGTCCGGCACCGTCCGTCGTGGACGCCAGACCGGCTTTCAGCGCGGGCAGCCGGCGGGCGGTGAGGCCGGAGGTGTCCGGGGAGAGCTGCCAGTACTGCTCGACGGGGGCGAGGGCGGTGAGCGCGGGCGCGGCGTCCGGGTGGAGCAGCAGCGCGGCGCCCCAGAAGTGCGTCGGCGGCATGTCCTTCGTGCCGCGCCACTGGGGCGTGCCGAGGAGGGACGAGGCCGACCAGTACGCGCCGGACGGGTTCTTCGGGGTGACGATCCCCGTGAGGTGGACGGCGACCGTCCCGCCGGCGGCCACCGGCAGGTGCAGCACCGCACCGGGTGCCAGCCGCAGGTGCCGCGCGGTCTCCCGGGTCACGGCGGCCTCGAGGCGCGTGGCGGTGTGCTCGGCGCCGGGCAGCCGGCCGGCCGTCACCGTCGCGTGGTCGGCGAGCCCGTTCTGCGCGTACAGCGTGAACCGCGACTCCAGCCCCTCCGGCCGGGGCGCCTCGGGGGCGGGCAGCCCTTCCTGCGGGGTGCGCAGGCCGTACGACGACTCGCGCGGGTCCGCGACGAACGGCTTCGGCACGGCCGCGGCGACCTTCCGGTACGCGGCCCGGGTGGCGGCGCCGGTGAGCGTCGCGGCCCGTTCGTCCGGGGCGAGGTCGAGGCCGGGGTCGTCCGCGGTGACGTCCAGGATCATCCGGCTCGGGCCCTCGTCCGCGACGGCCCGGCGCAGCCCGCGGTCCTCGGAGCGGTCCACGGCCCGCGGGAACGCGGCGGCCAGGCCCGACGTGAGCAGGACGAGCAGGAACAGCGCGAGCGCCGGCCAGGGAGCCGTCCGCAGCCGTGTCCGGGTCCAGGGCGCCACGGCCTTCGTCGCGGCGGACATCTCACTCGCCTCCCTGGGCGCGCAGCGCGGTCGCGGCGCGCGGCGGCCGGCGCAGGGCGAGCCCCGCGGTGATCAGTACGGGCGTGACGGCCACCCCCGCAAGGAGCAGCGCCACCTGGTGCAGGGGCAGCCGGACGAGGACGTCGGGTACGGGGCGGGTCGCCTCGCCGGTCAGCACGGTCAGCGGCACCACCGCCCGGGTGAGGAACGCGCCGAGCCCGAGCCCCACGAGGAGCGCGAGCCCCACGAGGACGCCCTGCTCGGCGGCGACCAGGCGGGCCAGCCGGCGGCGCGAGGCGCCGAGCGCGCCGAGGACGGCGAACTCGGTGCCGCGCTCGCGCAGCGATCCCGCCGTGTTCACCGCGAAGCCGACCGCCGCCAGCAGGGCCGCCGCGAGGGCCGCCGCGGCGAGTGCCGACTGCGGGCCCGCGCCGAGCGGATCGTCGCGCAGCCGGTCGGCGGTCTCCGCGCGCACCACCACCTGCGCGGGGTCGGTGTCGGGGCGGGCCCGCAGCGCGGCCGCCGCCTTCGCGTCGTCGCCGGGGGCGGTGGACAGCCACCACTCGTTCGGGGTGGCCGGGTCGGCGCCGGCGGCGACCAGGGCCCGGTTGAGGGCGTGCAGGTCGAGCAGGAGCGCGCCGCCGTCCTTCGCCCGGGCGGCCCCGGTCCCGCCGCCCGGATCCGCGGTGGCCGCACCGGCTTCGGGGCCGGTCGTCGGCAGCGCCCGGACCCGGCCCACGATCCGTACGCGTACGGTCCGGCCGCCGAGGTCCACGTCGACGCGCCGGCCGGTGCGGGTGCCCGAGGAGGCGAGATAGCGGTCGGTGGCCACCGCGGTGACCTCGCCGGCCGCGGGACGCGCCAGGTCGAGGCGGACGTCGACGCTGGGCGGGACGTTGGCCTCCAGGGCGGTCACGAAACCGGTGCCGTAGGTCAGGGAGGGCCGGCCGGGGGCGAGCTCCGGGGCGGTCGGGGCGCCCTCGGTGTGCGGCGCCGCGGTGCCGCGCCCCACCATCGACGTCTCCCAGTGCGTGCCGGCGAGAGCCACGTCCCGGGCGCGGTCACCCGGAGCAGTGGTGTTGACGCTCTCCAGGGCGATGCGGTGGCGCGCGCCCCGCCCGGCGCGTTCGTCCGTGTCGAAGTCGAGGCCGCTCACCGAGAGCGGGCCCGCCGCGGGGCCGAGGTCCAGGCCGAGGAGGTGGCGGCGGCCGTCCAGGGGGAGGGCGCCGAGCTGGAACCGGTAGGTGAGCCCGTACCGGTCCTGGAGCGTCACGGAGGCCGTGGTCAGCTCGCCGGGGCCCGCCGTGCCCGCGCCGTCGAGGTTCGTGGCGCGCAGGGCGAAGCGGACGCGGGTCGCCGCCCCGGGCAGCCGGAGGCCGGGTGCCGGCCGCGTCTTCGGTGTGACGGCCGCGACGGTCCGCCGCGGCGAGGAGTCGGTGAGGTCGGCGCGGAGCAGCAGATCGTCGTCGAGGCGCGCCGTGTCGAGCGCGAGGACGGTGGCCGTCCGGCCGCCGCTGAGGGGGACCGGGGTGCGGTAGCCCGGGGCGGCGTCGCGCACGCCGGGGGCCTGTGCGTACCGCGCGACCTGGTCCATGCCGGGCTCGGTGGCCAGGACCCGCACCGGCGCCCCGGCGCGGAAGTCCGCCTGGTCCTCCTGCGAACGGTCCCAGGACGCGCCCTGCCCGATCGCCAGCATGCCCATGGCCACGGCCAGGACGAGCAGCAGCACGGGGCCGGCGCCGCGCATCGGGCGGCGGCTGAACTGCCAGCCCGCGAGCGCCGCGGTCAGCCCGCGCCCGCTCGCCGCCCGCCGCTCCGCGAGCCGCGCCACCGGCGGCAGCAGCCGCAGCGTCAGCACGGTCCCCGCCAGCAGGGCCAGCGCCGGGGCGACGACCAGGAGCGGGTCGATGCCGAAGCCCCCGCCGCGGCCGGCGCTGATCGCGCCCGCGCCGCCCGTCTGCCGGTCCAGCTGCCAGTACGCGACGCCCGCGACGATCAGCAGCCCCACATCCGCGCCGGCCCGCAGCGGCGCGGGCAGCGACCGGGCCCGGCCCTGTCCGGGGTCCCGCGCGGTCAGCGCGGGCACCGTCACGGCGAGGGCGCAGCCCACCGCGACGGCCGCGCCCACCAGCCACACCGCTCCGCTCGCGCCCGCCGTGTCGCCGGAGAGCCGCAGCCCGATCCGCGACAGGGCGCCCTGGGAGGCGACCAGCCGGGTCAGCGGACCGGCGAGCAGCGGTGCCAGGAGCGCGGCGGGCAGCGCGAGGAGCAGCGCCTCGGCCGCCGCGAGCGCGGCGATCCGGGCGCGCGAACCGCCCCGGGCCCGCAGCGTCCAGGTCTCCCCGGCCCGCTCCGCGCTCAGCAGCCGCGCCACGAGCAGCAGCGCGTACCCGGCGAGCAGCACCAGTTGCAGCGCCACGATCAGCAGCGTCGAACGGGCCACGAGCAGCGCCCGCTCCGTCCGGTCGAGCACGTCGGGCAGCGAGGTGGCGACCGCCGTGGTGCCCGCCAGCGCCTTGCTGCCCAGCAGCTCGCGGGTGCCGGCCCGGGCCGCGTCCCGCAGCGCGTCGATCCGGCCGGTGGTGACCGTGCGGAAGTCCGCGGACGCCAGCCACGCCGACGTCCCGTCGCTGACCCGGCCGCCCGCCAGGACCGAGGGATCGGCGAGCAGCGGCCCGTACGTCGTGAAGTTCTGCTTGCGCACGCCGCGCCCGCCGAGTTCGTCGAGCGTCCAGTACGGGGACTGCGGACGGGCCGGGCGGTAGAGGCCGGTCAGTTCGACGGTGACCTGCGGGCCGCCGAGCCGGTCGGCGAGGGTGAGCCGGTCGCCCGGCGCGAGGTGCAACTGCCGCGCGGCGACGGCCGGGAGCGCCGCCTCGACCACGGAGCCGCGCGGCGCCCGGGGCGGCCGGCCCGCGGTGATCTTCACCTGCGCGGGCTCGACCGCCGCGAAGCGGGTCAGGTCGGGCTGCTCGCCGCGCGGGGTGTGCGGCAGCCCGTACGGGCCGGACGTGATCAGCGACGCACGGTGGACGGGCAGCCCGTCGAAGGTGCGCCGGGCGCCCTTGTCGAGCGCGGCGACGGCCGCGGCCCGCCCCTCGGCGGGGACGTCGGCCCGGACCACGAGCGCGGTCGTCGCCGCGTCCCGGGTGCGCAGCGAGTACCGCAGCGAGGCGTCACCGATCGCGGCGGAGAACGCGCTGAGCATGGCGAGCACCGAGGTCGTCAGCAGCACCGCGAGCAGGGCAGCGGCCGACAGCAGCCGGTGCGCCCGTACTCGTAGCAGGACAAAACCCCACACGCCGTGCCGCCTCGCATCCCCGTCCCACGCCGTACGCCCAGCCGTACGCCCCCGAAAGTCTGTCCGGATATTGTCATTGCCGACGGGGTCCGGGGAAGAGGTCTGGACCGGATACCGAGGGGCGGTGCCCGGTGAGCGGTGCTGTCCCGCGGGGCGGCCGGGGTCAGCCGGCGGTGTTGACCATCGACGCCGCCGCGTACGTCAGGTAGTTCCACAAGGTCCGCTCGTGCTCCTCGGAGAGGCCCAGCTCGTCCACCGCGTCCCGCATGTGCTTCAGCCACGCGTCGTGCGCCGCCCGGTCCACCTGGAACGGGGCGTGCCGCATCCGCAGCCGCGGGTGGCCGCGGTTGTCGCTGTAGGTGCGCGGGCCGCCCCAGTACTGCATGAGGAACAGGGCGAGCCGCTCCTCGGCCGGGCCCAGGTCCTCCTCCGGGTACATGGGGCGCAGCAGCGGGTCCTGGGCGACGCCCACGTAGAAGCGGTGTACGAGGCGGCGGAAGGTCTCCTCGCCGCCCACCTGCTCGTAGAACGTCTGCTCCTGAAGCGTGTCGCGCGGGATCTCAGTCACCTCCCCATGCTCTCAGACGGGCGGTCCTAGGACGCGGGGCTCAGGACCCTCCGCCACCCGCCCCCGGACGGGTCGCGGGACTCGCCGTCGCGGCGCCGGCGCAGGACAGTGGGGAGATGGGCGCGGAGCGCGGGGCAGAACCGGATGACGACACCGGGCCGCTCGCGGAGCGGGCGCGGGCGGAGCTGGTCCGGGAGATCGCGGAGAGCGGGGTGTGGGACGCGGACGCGCGGTGGCGGGAGGCGTTCGAGCGGGTCCCGCGCCATCTCTTCGTGCCCTACTACTTCCTCGGCGGGCCCGGCGGCTACGAACGGCTGTGGTGCGAGCACCCCGACCCCGAGCGGCGCCGGCGCTGGCTGCGCGGCGTCTACGCGGACCGGCCGCTGGCGACCCGGCTGCGCGACGGAGAGCTGGTCTCCTCCAGCAGCCAGCCCTCGCTGATGGCCCGGATGCTGGCCGACCTGGACGTACGCGACGGGGACCGGGTCCTGGAGATCGGCGCGGGCACCGGCTACAACGCGGCGCTGCTCGCGCACCGGCTCGGCGACGCGCGCGTCACCACCGTGGACCTCGACCCGGAGATCACCGAATCCGCGCGGGCCCACCTGGCCGCCGCCGGGTACCGGCCCGCCGTCGTCACCGGGGACGGCGCGCGGGGGTGTGCCGAGCGGGGGCCCTACGACCGGATCATCGCCACGTGCGCGCTGCGGTCCGTGCCCGGGGCGTGGCTGGAGCAGTGCCGGCCCGGGGCGCGGATCGTCGCGCCGCTCTCCACGGGGCTGCTGGCGCTGCGCGTGCGGGATGCGGCGTACGCCGAGGGGCGGTTTCTGCGGACCCCGGCGTACTTTGTCGCGCTGCGGGGCGGGGGTGGGGGTGGGGGTGAGCCCGGGGTGGAGGGGGTGCCGGGGTGGGCGTTGCGGGATGAGCTGTTCCGGTTTCTGCTCGGGCTCACGGGTGGGGTGATGGACGCGCGGGAGGCGTTCGCGCTCTGGGAGCGGGAGGGGAGGCCGGGGCGGGAGCGGTTCGGGGTGACGGTTGTGGCGGGGCGGGGGTGGGCGTGGCTGGACGATCCGGCCGGGTCCTGTGGGTGGGCGCTGAACTGAATCGCGGACGCGGTTGTCTGCCTGCGGGCCGATTGAGCCGGTTGCGCAGTTCCCCGCGCCCCTTAAAGGTGGTTGTCTATCTGCGGGCGGGTGGGGGCTGGTCGCGCAGTTCCCCGCGCCCCTTCAGGCTTGTTGTTCGGCTGCGGGCCGGTGGGGCTTCTCGCGCAGTTCCCCGCGCCCCTGAGGGGCTTGCGGCTTCGCCGCTGGCCCAGGGGCGCCGATGAGATGGCGCACGTAGTGCGCATCTCAGGGGGGCGGGGAA
>NZ_JBEXOS010000070.1:0-43769 GCF_040611655.1 Streptomyces sp. NPDC006552 | reverse complement strand
CGACCCGTACACGGCGGCCGTGGCGGGCCACTGGCCCTCGGGCAGCAGCTCGACGAACGGCTCGTCGGCGAACGCCTTCTCGTAGTGGCACGGCGGCGGTCAGAAACCGCGGCGGTGACCGCCGTCGACGGGGAGCATGACGCCGGTCAGGTACGAGGCGGCGGGCGACAGGAAGAACGCCGCGGTCCGGCCGAACTCGGCCGGCGCCCCGTACCGCCGCAGGGCGATCCGCGACTCGTTGGCCGCCCGGGTCGCCTGCGGGTCGGCCGACAGCGCATCCAGCTCGCGGACCCGGTCCGTGTCGATGCGCGCGGGCAGCAGGCCGATGACGCGGATGCCGCGCGGCCCCAGCTCGTCGGCGAGGGACTTGGCGAACCCGGCGAGGCCCGGCCGCAGCCCGTTCGAGATGGTCAGGCCGGGGATCGGCTCGTGCACCGAACCGGAGAGCACGAACCCGATGACGCCGCCCTCGCCCAGCTCGGCCGCCGCGGCCCGCGCGAGCCGCACCGCGCCGAGGAACACCGACTCGAACGCGGCCTGCCACTGCTCGTCCGTGTTGTCCGCGACGAAGCCGGGCGTGGGCCCGCCCACGCTGATGAGCACGCCGTCGAATCGGCCGAAGTGCTCCCGCGCCGACGCGATCACCCGCTCCGCGACCTGCGGATCCGCGTTGTCGACGGCGACCCCCACCGCGTTCGGGCCCAGCTCGGCCGCCGCGTCCGTGGCGCGCTGCTCGTCGCGGCCGGTGATCACCACCTTCGCGCCGTCGGCGACCAGCTCACGCGCGGCGGCGTTGCCGAGGCCGCGGGTCGCGCCGGTGACTACGTAGACACGGTCCTTCAGTCCAAGATCCATGGCCCTATCCTGCCTCTCCCGCGTCGCCGGTGCCGAACAGGGTCAGCGCCGTGGTCACGAGGCCGATGTGGCTGAAGGCCTGCGGGAAGTTGCCGAGCAGGTGGCCGGCGTTCGGGTCGTACTCCTCCGCGAGCAGCCCGACATCGTTGCGGAGCGCCACGAGCCGCTCGAACAGTTCCCGGGCCTCCTTCGTGCGGCCCGTCATGTGCAGGGCGTCCGCCAGCCAGAACGAGCAGACGAGGAAGGCCCCCTCGTCGCCCGGAAGTCCGTCCACGGTGAGGTCCGTGCTGTAGCGGCGGACGAAACCGTCCTGGGCCAGCTCCGCGCGGACCGCGTCGACGGTGCCGACCACCCGCGGATCGTCCGGCGGCAGGAAGCCCACGCGCGGGATGAGCAGCGTCGCCGCGTCGAGTTCCGTGGAGCCGTAGTGCTGCGTGAAGGTGCCCCGCTCGGAGTCGAAGCCCCGCTCGCAGACGTCCTGGTGGATGGTGTCGCGCAGCTTGCGCAGCCGGTCGAGGTCGCCGGGCAGGGTCGGGTCCGCCTCCATCGCGCGCACCGTGCGGTCGGCGGCGACCCAGGTCATCACCTTGGAGTGGACGAAGTGGCGGCGCGGGCCGCGCACCTCCCACAACCCCTCGTCGGGCTCGCGCCACGCGTCGTGGAGGAAGTCGAGGAGGGCCAGCTGCAACTGCCAGACGTGCGGCTTGTCGTGCAGCCCCGCCCGCCGGGCCAGCGCCAGCGAGTCGACGACCTCGCCGTACACATCGAGCTGCAACTGCTGCACGGCGTCGTTCCCGCTGCGTGCGGGCGCCGAGTCGCGGAAACCGCGCAACCAGTCCAGCTCCTGCTCGGGCAGCCGCCGCTCGCCGGAGAGGCCGTACATGATCTGCAGCTTGGCGGGGTCCCCGGCCGCCGCGCGCACCAGCCAGTCGCGCCAGGCCTCGGCCTCGTCCAGATATCCGGCCGAGACCAGCGCGTTCAGGGTGAGGGTGGAGTCACGCAGCCAGCAGTAGCGGTAGTCCCAGTTCCGTACGCCGCCGATCTCCTCCGGCAGCGAGGTGGTGGGGGCCGCGACCATGCCGCCGGTCGGCGCGAACGTGAGCGCCTTCAAGGTCAGCAGGGAGCGCAGGACGGCCTCCCGGTGCGGGCCCTCGTAACGGCACCGGTCCGCCCAGGCCTGCCAGTCCGCGAGGCTGTGCCGCAGCGCCTCGTGCGGGTCGATGAGCGCGGGGCGCGGCTCGTGCGAGGGGTGCCAGGTCAGCACGAAGGCGACCGTCTCGCCCTCCTCGACGGTGAACTCGGAGTGGGTGCCGAAGGACTCGCCCCAGGTGTGCACCTCGGGCACGCTGCGCAGCCAGGCCGCGTCCGGACCCGCGACGGCGACCCGGTGCCCGTCGCTGCGCCGCACCCACGGCACGACGTTGCCGTAGTCGAAGCGCAGCCGCAGGGTGCCGCGCACGGTGACGCGGCCGCTGATCCCCTCGACGATACGGATGAGATCGGGTGCCTGGTCGCGCTGCGGCATGAAGTCGGTGACCCGCACGTGTCCCTCGTCGGTCTCCCACTCGGTGTCCAGGACCAGGGAGCCGGGGCGGTAGGCGCGGCGCGTACAGGCACCGGCGCCCTTGGGGGCCAGGCGCCAGTGGCCGTTCTCCTCGGAGCCGAGCAGCGCGGCGAAACAGGCGGGTGAGTCGAAGCGGGGCAGACAGAGCCAGTCGACGGAACCGTCCTTGGCGACCAGGGCCGCGGTCTGTTCGTCGCCGATGAGGGCGTAGTCCTCGATGTATGGGTGCACGCGGTGCGAGTTCCCGGCGCCCCGCCACGGCAATCCAGGACGGGACCGGCCGAGTGAGACCTGCTAGACCGCGGCCGGGGCAGTGTTCTCGACGCTCTGCTCGGACTCGCCCTTCCTGCGGCGGTCGCGCAGCTCGCGGCGGACCAGGATCACCCACCCGACCGGCACCGCCGCGGCGAACAGCCACCACTGGTACGCGTACGCGAAGTTCAGCGCGGAGTCCTCCTTGCCCGGCTTGCCGAGCAGTTCGGGGACGTCGCCCTTCGGCTCGGGGTCGGTCTGCGCCACGTAGCCGCCGAGCACCTGGGCGCCGAGCCGCTTCGCCTGCTGCGCGCTGTTGACCAGCATCACCTGCCGGTCGGGGAGTCCCTTGAGGTTCTTGATACCGCTCGCCGCGGTCGTCTCGTCCGGCATCAGGCGGCCGGTGACGGTGACCTCGCCGCGCGGCGGCGCGGGGACCTTCGGGAAGGCGGACTGGCTCGGCCCGTCGGCGGGGATCCAGCCGCGGTTGACGAGCAGCACCTTGCCGTCGGCCAGGACGAGCGGGGTCAGGACGTGGTAGCCCACCTCGTCGTCGGCGTTGGTGCGGCGGCGCACGACGACCTCGCGGCCGGTGTCGAAGCGGCCGGTCGCCCGCACGGAGTGGTACCGCTCACGGCTGGTGACGGTGTGCCCCGGCGTGGTCAGCTCCTCCACCGGTACAGGCTTCGCCGACAGCGCGTCCGTGACCAGCTGGTTCCGGGCGGCGCGCTCGTCGTAGCGGTGCATCTGCCAGATGCCGAGCCGGATCATCGTGGGGATGAGGACGAGGGCGACCAGGGTGAGGATCACCCACTGCCGGGTCAACAGGAAGCGGTACACCCCATGACCGTACCGCTCGGCCATGGGGTGTTTTCAGCGGGGTGCGCCCGATTGGGGCGGGCGGCCCGGGGGAGCGGTCAGACGTTGTCGACGATGCCCACCATCCCCTCCGCGCGGGAGCAGTGCGCCCCGCAGAACCAGTGCCCTTCGACCTCGACGCCCTGGCCGATGATGCGGCACCGGCAGTGCTCGCAGATCGGGGCCATGCGGTGGATCGCGCAGGAGAAGCAGTCGAAGACGTGCACCGCCCCCTGGGCGTGCACCTCGAAGGACATGCCGTAGTCGTTTCCGCAGACTTCACAACGTGCCATGCGCCACAGGGTGGGCGCCGGGGCGGCGCCGGGCGAGCGGGCGCCGGGCGAGTCGCCCCGCAATCACCCGTCTGTCGCGTCCGCCACGTCCTGCAACAGCTGTCCGAACGCCGCCTCGTCCATGACCGGCGTACCGAACTGCTTCGCCTTCACGACCTTCGAGGTGTACGAGTCCGGGTCATTGGTCACCAGGAGGCTGGTCAGCCGGGACAGGCTCGTCGCCACATGCAGGCCCGCCTCCACCGCCCGGTCCTCCAGCAGCTCCCGCTCGACCGAGGTGTCCCCGGAGAACGCGACCCGCATGCCTTGCTTGAGCGGTTTGCCCGGTTCGTACCGGCCCGGGTTGGGGTACGGGCACGCCGGGCGCTTGCGCGAGGGGCGCCAACTGCCCGCGCCCCCGCCCCGGTAGGCGGCGCCCGGCTGGCGCGGCACCGACGGCTCCGAGAACTCGGTGAGCGGGCGGCACTCCAGGAGCGGCAGCCGCACGTTCTTCGCGGCGGCCGCCCGCAGGCTCGGCAGGAACGCCTCCGCGAGCACGCGCGCGTCGTCGAGCGCGTGGTGCGCGCGCTCCTGGACCACCCCGAAGTGCGCGGCGAGCGACTCCAGCTTGTGGTTGGGCAACGGCAGGCCCAGCTCCTTGGAGAGCGCGATGGTGCACAGCCGCTGGCGGACCGGCGCGGTCAGCCGGGCGCGCGCGTACTCGCGGGCGATCATCGACCAGTCGAAGACCGCGTTGTGCGCGACCAGTACGCGGTCGTCGAGGCGCGCCGCGAACTCCGCGGCGATCTCCGGGAAGAGCGGCGCGCCCGCCAGCACGTCCGTCGTCAGACCGTGGATCCACACCGGGCCCGGATCGCGCTCGGGGTTGACCAGCGTGTACCAGTGGTCCTCGACCACGCCCTGCGCGTCGAGCCGGTAGACGGCGGCCGAGATTATCCGGTCGTCCCGGGAGAGACCGGTGGTCTCCACGTCGACGACCGCGTATCCCTTGGGGTACGCGGTCGGCCAGGGGGCTACGGACGACACGGTCGGGCGGTCTTCGAGCATGGTCCCTGAGGATACGGGCCGTCACTGACACTTCTGCCGCCGCCCGCCCCGCTGGCCGGAGCGGGCGTCAAGTCGCGGGGCCGGGCAGGGAGTTCACCAGCGCCCGTACGGAGGTGGTGACCAGCCGCTCCGGAGTCGCCCTCGGCGGCCTGCTCCCGCTCGCCCCACAGCTCCTCCTCGCCGGGGTGCCGCGCCGGGGCCCGCTCCCGGTTCGTCCTGCCCGCGCAACAGGCCCTGGTGCACGAGGTGCACGCGGCATGACCGGCGCGCGGGCCCGCGACCGCCGCTCGCCGGGTCCGTGGCCAGCACCCCGAACGGCACTGCGGCGCCGCCCTGCTGACATCCCGGTGGCCGATAGCCACCGCATGCCGGGCCCGGCCGCCGGCGAGACGCGAACCGGTCTCGTACCCGCGGTAATACTTGTCGGTAACAACCCCTAGCCGACGCCCGCCACCTGCCCTTACGGTGCACGCATGTCGACGCCGAACCTGCCCGATGTCGTGCTCTGGTCGATACCCGCCTTCGTGCTGCTCACGATCGTGGAGATCGTGAGCGTGCGCATCCACCCCGATGAGGACGCCGCCGGGTACGAGACCAAGGACGCGGCGACCAGCATCACCATGGGGCTGGGAAGCCTCGTCTTCGACTTCCTGTGGAAGATCCCCATCGTCGCCCTGTACACGGCGGTCTACGAACTGACCCCGCTGCGCGTGCCCGTCCTGTGGTGGACGGTCCCGCTGATGCTGCTCGGGCAGGACTTCTGCTACTACTGGTCGCACCGCGGGCACCACGTCATCCGCATCCTGTGGGCCTGCCACGTGGTGCACCACTCCAGCCGCAAGTTCAACCTCTCGACCGCGCTGCGCCAGCCCTGGACCAGCCTCACCGTGTGGCCGTTCTACCTGCCGCTCATCGCGTGCGGGGTGCACCCGGCCGCGCTCGCGTTCTGCTCGTCGGCCAACCTCGTCTACCAGTTCTGGATCCACACCGAACGCATCGACAAGATGTGGCGCCCCTTCGAGTACGTCTTCAACACCCCCTCCCACCACCGCGTCCACCACGCCTCCCAAGGCGGCTACCTGGACCGGAACTTCGGCGGCATCCTCATCGTCTGGGACCGCCTCTTCGGCTCGTGGGTCGCCGAGGGCGACCGCCCGGTCTTCGGGCTCACCAAGAACATCAGCACGTACAACCCGCTGCGCGTCGCCACCCACGAGTACGCGGCGATCGCCCGGGACCTGAAAGCGGCGGACAGCTGGCGCGAACGGGCCGGACGGGTCTTCTGCGGCCCTGGCTGGCAGCCCCGCCCCGCCGCCGCGACCCCCGCCGCCCCGCGGAAGGTCCCCGAGGGCGCCGCGTGACCCTGTCCCGGGCGCTGCGCACCGGCTTCCTCGCCCTGTGCGCCGTCGACCTGGTCGCGCTCCTCGCCGGATCGGACGCGACGCACACCGTCGCCAAACCGCTCCTCATGCCCCTGCTCGCGGCCTACGCCGCCGCGAGCGGCGGACCCCGGCTGCTCTGCGCCGCCCTGCTGTTCGGGTGGGGCGGCGACGTCCTGCTCCTCGTCGACCAGGACGCCGCGTTCCTCGCCGGCATGGGCTGCTTCGCCGCCGGACACGGCTGCTACCTGGTCCTCTTCCGGCGGCACGGGACGCCCCGCGCGCGGGGCGTCCTGCTGGGCGCCGCCTACGGCGCCGCCCTCGTCGCGACGGTCGCCGTCCTGTGGCCGGGACTGCCGGGAGAGATGCGCGGGCCCGTCGCCGGCTACAGCGTGCTGCTCACCGCCATGGCGTACGGCGCCTGCCGGCTCGGGCCCGTGGCCGGGACCGGCGGCGCGCTCTTCCTGCTCTCCGACACGCTCATCGCCACCGGCATCGCCGACCGGCCGCAGCCGCCGCGCCCCGACTTCTGGATCATGGCCACCTACGCGGCGGCGCAGTACCTGCTGGCCCGCGGGGTCCTCGACGCGCGTGCCGCACCGGGTGCGGCGTACCGTGAACAGAGCGCCGCGATCCGGCGCACACCTCTTTGACCTGCACAAAGGAACCACCTCATGCGCGCCACCACCATCCACGCCCCGTACGACATGCGGGTGGAGGACGTCCCCGACCCCGTCGTCGTCCTGCCCACCGACGCCGTCGTCCGCGTCCTGCGGGCCTGCATCTGCGGCAGCGACCTGTGGGCCTACCGGGGCGAGGCGGCGCGCGAGCCGGGCCAGCGCATCGGACACGAGTTCCTCGGCATCGTCGAGGAGACCGGCTCCGAGGTGTCCGGCGTGCGCCGCGGCGACCTCGTGGTCGCGCCCTTCATGTGGTCGGACGGCGTCTGCGCCTACTGCCGCGAAGGGCTGACCACCTCGTGCGAACACGGCGGCTTCTGGGGCGCGGTCGGCTACGACGGCGGCCAGGGCGAGGCCGTACGCGTCCCGTACGCCGACGGCACCCTGGTCACGCTGCCCGCCGACGCCGCCTCCGACGACCACCTCCTCGCCGCCCTGCTCACGCTCTCCGACGTGATGGGCACCGGCCACCACGCCGCCCTCGGCGCGGGCGTGCGCGAGGGCGCCACGGTCGCCGTCGTCGGGGACGGCGCGGTCGGCCTGTGCGGGGTCCTCGCGGCGAAGCGGCTCGGCGCCGGGCGGATCATCGCGCTCGGGCGGCACGAGGCGCGTACCGACATCGCGCGCCGCTTCGGCGCCACCGACGTCGTCGCCGAACGCGGTGACGCGGCCGTCGCGGCGATCCGCGAACTGACCGGCGGCCAGGGCGCGCACTGCGTCATCGAGGCCGTCGGCACCGAGCAGTCCATGCGGACGGCCGTGAACATCACCCGCGACGGCGGCGCCGTCGGCTACGTCGGCGTCCCGCACGGCAGCGGCACCGGCCTCGACCTCGGCGTCATGTTCAACCGGAACATCGCGCTGCGCGGCGGCGTCGCCCCCGTGCGCGCCTACATCCCCGAGCTGCTGCCCGACGTCCTGAACGGCACGATCGACCCGTCGCCCGTCTTCGACCTGACGGTCGGCGTCGAGGCCGTGCCCGACGGCTACAAGGCGATGGACGAGCGCACCGCCCTGAAGGTCATGGTCACGAACTAGGACGGACGCGGAAGCGGGGCGGTGCACGGACCACGCCCCGCCCCGCCTCTCAGCCGCGCGGCAGCCACACCGGCGCGTCCGCGCCCCACCGGCCCGGCGGCCGCGCCCAGTCCGCGGGCCCGCCGGCGAAGGACACCGGAGACAGCGCGTGGCGGAGCCGGCCCAGCGCGCTGTCCGTCTCCGCCAGCCAGTCAGCGGGCTCCAGCGGAGCGCCGGACGGCTGCGGCGCGGGGCGGGCGAGGCCGTTCACCAGCCACCCCGCCGTCTGCGCGAGCGCGTACCGCAGGACGTACGAACCGCCGTACGCGGCCTGGTCGGTGAGGGCCCGCAGCACACCGGCCGCGATCAGGTACCCGGTGCCGTGGTCGAGCGCCTGCGCGGGCAGGGCGCCCGGCTCGGCCGCCGCACCCTCGATCGCGGCGATGCCGGTCGCCACCTGGACGAGGCTGTCGAAGCCGCGCCGTCCGGCCCACGGCCCGTACGCGCCCCACGCCGACAAGGACGCCACGACGAGCCCGGGACGCCGCTCGGTGAGCGCCTGCGGGGCGAGCCCGAACCGGTCGAGCGCGCCGGGCCGGTACCCCGTGACCACCACGTCGGCCTCGGCCAGCAGCGCGTCGAAGGTCCGCCGGTCCGCGCCGTCGCGCAGGTCGAGGCGGGCCGAGCGCTTCCCGAAGCCGGTGTCGGCGTGCGTGTCCGCGTCCTCCGGCAGCTGCGGCGCGTCCACCCGCAGCACGTCCGCGCCGAGCAGCGCGAGGGTCCGGGTGGCGACCGGGCCCGCGAGGACCCGGGTGAGGTCCAGGACGCGCGGCCCGCCGCCCCGGGCGGCGCGCGGCGCGGCGCCGTCCACCCGCTCCCGCGTCAGCACCGGGCGGGCGGCCACCGCGGCGCCCTGCGGATGTGCCGCCCACTCCCCGGGCGTCCGCAGCGCGACGGCCAGGCCCCCGGCCGCGTACACCGTCTCCTCGACCTCGTGGGCGGGCCGTGCGGCGAGCAGCTCCGCCACCTCCTCCACCGTCGCGTCCGCGCCGACGCCCAGCGCGGCGCAGAGCCGCTCCCGGTGGTGCGGGTAGTTGGCGTGGGTGCGGAGCAGGCCGTCGGCGGTCCGCCAAAAACGCGACAAGGGGGCGAAGTTGACGGGCGCGCGGCCGTCGATGCGCAGGTGCCGTTCGCTGTGGAAGGCGGTCGCCACCGCCCCGTCGTCGACCTGAACGCCGCCGACGGGCCGCCCCGCGCGCGTGGCGGCGTGTTCGGCGGCCGCCAGCGCGCACGCGCCCACGCAGGCACGGGCCAGCTCGATCACGGGCAGCCGCGCGGGGAGCGCGCCCGCGCGCGGGCGGTACGAGATGCGGGACAGCAGCGCGGGGTCTCCGCCGAGTGCGTCCCAGACAGCGGCGGCGTCCGGTGCATGTGTCATGCAAGAACTATGCCGGACGGTCCGCATGAAGCGGTGGGGAGGGGCCGACGCCCCTCCCCACCGCTTCCCGGTGTCCGCCCGCTACTTGGTCACGGCGTCCAGCGCGTCCGCCGCACCCGCTCCGTAGAAGCTGTTCTTGCCCTTGCTTCCCACGCACACCGCGTCGACGGTGCCGTCACCGTCGATGTCGTACGGGGCGGTGCACGGCGTCGCGTCGGCCTCCTTGTAGAGGAGCGCCTTCACCTGGGCCGCCGAGGCGTGCGGATGCGTCGACTTGATGAGCGCGGCGACGCCCGCGACGTGCGGCGACGCCATCGACGTACCCGCCTTGTAGCCGTACTTGCCGCCCGGCAGCGTCGAGAGGATCAGGCCGCTGGTCGCCGGGGGAGCGGGCGGCTGGTAGGCGGTGGTGTCGCCGCCCGGCGCCGCGATGTCGATGACGTCCCTGCCCCAGTTCGAGTACGACGCCTTGATGCCCTTGGCGCCGGTCGCCGAGACGGTGACCACCCCGGGCAGCTGCGACGGGATGTCCAAGCAGTCCTTCGTCCGCACCGTCCGCGGCACCGGCGTCGTGTCGTCCGGCGAGGAGTCGTCGGCGATCTCGTCCTGCGCGAGGTCGGTCGAGGCGTTGCCGGCCGCGGCGACGTTCACCGCGCCCTTGCGCTCCGCGTACCGGGTGGCCCGGCCGACCGCCGTGACGAGCGCCTTCTGGTCGGCGTCCGTCGTGCAGTTGAAGAGCCACGGGTCCGTGTAGTAGCTGGAGTTGGTGACGTCGACACCGTGATCGGCCGCCCACACGAAGCCGCAGACGACGGCCTCCGTGTAGTACATGCCGGTCGCCGGCTCGGCCACCTTCAGGCTCGCCACCTTCACGCCCGGCGCGACCCCGGTGACGCCGACGCCGTTCTTCGCGGCGGCGATCGTGCCCGCCACGTGCATGCCGTGGTCGGACTCACCGGCCACCGGACGCCACGCGTCGTCCTTCTGCACGGGCACGCCGCCCAGGCAACTGGCCGACGCCTTCCGGTCGAAGTTCGGCGCGATGTCCGGGTGGGTGTCGTCCACGCCGGAGTCGAGCACCCCGACCGTCACCCGGGGGCTGCCCAGCGATTTCTCATGGGCCCGGTCCGCCTTCATGGCCGGCAGGTCCCACTGGAGCGGCTCCAGCGGATCCTGCGCCGACGTCGCCCGCGCGGCCGCCTTCCCGGCCTCCGCCGCGGTCAGCACCCGCTCCGTGGCGATGTCGTCGCTGGACTGCGCGGCCAGCGGCGCGGTGCGCGTGGCACCGGCCGACTGCACGCCCTTGACGGCGCGGATCGTCCGCGCGAACGCCGGGTTCTTCGAGTGCGCGACGAGGACGCCGATCCTGTCGTAGGCGATGACGACGCTGCCGCCCGCCCTGCCGACGGCCCGCTCGGCGCGGGCCGCGTTCCCGTGGCCCGGCCGGACGTTGACGACGTAGCTCAGTTCGGGGCCGTCCGCCGTCACGGACGGCTGCGTCGCGCCGGCGTCCGGCACGACCGCGAACGCGGACGCCATGGCCAGACCCGCGGGGAGCGCGAGGGTGCGCAGGAGACGCCTGCCCATGCGCGGCGCCGTCACTTCTTCACCGCCTTGAGCGCGTCGACGATGCCGTAGCCGTAGAAGCCGTTGCGCTGCTTGCCGCCCTCGCAGGTCGCGTCGGTGACGCCGTCGCCGTCACCGTCGTAGGAGGCCGGGCAGACCTCTTCGTCGGCCTGGGCCTTCATCAGCGCCTGGAGCTGCGCCGGGGACGCCTTCGGGTGCGTCGACTTCAGGAGCGCGGCGACCCCGGCCGCGTGCGGTGACGCCATCGACGTGCCCTGGAGCCAGCCGTACTCGCCGCCGGGCAGCGTGGAGAGGATGCGGCCGTCCTTCGAGGGCGTGTCCGCGGGCTTGCGGTACTTGTCGCCGCCGGGCGCCGCGATGTCGATGACGCCGTTGCCGTAACTGGAGTAGTACGCCTTGGCCTTGGTCACACCCGTCGAACTGACCGTGACGACACCGGGCAGCTGCGTCGGGATGTCGAGGCAGGTGTGCGGGTCGATCGTGCGGTCCACCGGCGTCGAGTCGTCCGGGCTTGAGTCGTCCAGGATCGCGTCCGCGTCGAGGTCGTGGTTGGAGTTGCCCGCGGACGCCAGGTTCAGGGTGCCCTTCTTCTGGGCGTACAGCTGGGCCCGGTTCACCGCGTCGACGATGCCCCGCTGGTCGGGGTCGTCCAGGCAGTTGTAGAGCCACGGGTCCACGTAGTAACTGTTGTTGGTGACCTCGATGCCGTGGTCGGCGGCGAACACGAAGGCGCAGACGACGCTCTCGGGGTAGAACAGCTCGCTGACCGGGTCGGCCACCTTGATGCCCGCGACCTTCACGCCGGGCGCGACGCCCGCGACGCCGATCCCGTTGCGTGCGGCGGCGATCTCACCGGCGACGTGGGTGCCGTGGTAGTGGTCCGGGTTCGCGGGCCGCCAGGCGCCCGGCGAGGTGTCCGCCTTGCCGCCGACACAACTCGCCGACTGGGAGGCGGAGAAGTTCGCCGTCAGGTCGGGGTGGGTGTCGTCGACGCCGGTGTCGATGACACCGACGGTGACCTTCCGGCTGCCCGGGTTGATCTTCGCGGCCTTGTCCGCGCCCATCGCCCGCAGGTCCCACTGGTCGGCCTCCAGGGGCTCCTGCGCGGTGCCGGCCGCGGCGGCCGCGGCCCTGGCGGCGGCCGGGGAGAGCTTCTGTACGGCGCCCTCGTCGGTGGTGCCGGCGAGGCTGAGCGGGGCCGTGCGGGTCGCGCCCGCGGAGGCCACACCCCGCGCCGCGCGTATCCGCTCGCCGAAGCGGGCGTCCGAGGAGTGGACGACGAAGACGCCGATCTTCTGGTACGTCTCGACTATGGAGCCGCCGGCCGCGGATATCGCATGCCGCACGGAGGCGAGCGTGCGGCCGTCGGTGCCGCGCGTGTTCACCACGTACGCGAGCGCAGCCGCCTCGTCCACCGGACCGGCCGTCGCGGCCGGGGAGTCGGCGGGCACGGCGGACGCGGACGGCAAGAAACCGAAGGACGCCGTCAGGGCGATGCCGATCGGCAGGGCGAGGGCGAGGCGGCGGCGTCGGGCGGGCAGATGAGCCATGGGGTCTCCACATCATCCGGGGCGGGTGCGCTGCACAAGGAAAAGCCCGAACACATGTGGTGATCGGGCAGGTACATGACGCGTGGTGCGGTGCGAACGTATCCCGGTCGACGCAGGTCAGCAACGAATTCCGAAAGAAAGCAGCGGAGTTGAACCGCCGCGCCCGCGCCCGCGTGCCGTGGGGCAGGAAGCCCTGGCCGAAACCGGCCCCCTGTTGGATCACGCCGGGGAGCCCTACCATCGCGACCCGGCTGACGTGACCCGCGTCACGTGAGAAGCATCCGTCCCCGACAGCACCCGCACCGCAAGGAGACCCCGTGGCCACCGACGCACCACCACCCCAGAAGGGCAGCCCCGACCCCGCCGACGTGGCCCTGCCCTCCCCCGAGGAGTTCGTCGCGGCGCAGCAGAGCGCGGACTTCGGCGAACTGCGCAAGGCCCACCGCTCGTTCGCCTTCCCGCTGACCATCGCCTTCATCGCCTGGTACCTGGTCTACGTCCTGCTCTCCAACTACGCGGGCGACTTCATGGGCACCAAGCTCTTCGGCAACATCAACGTCGCCCTGGTGCTCGGTCTCGCCCAGTTCCTCACCACGTTCCTCATCGCCTGGTGGTACGCGCGGTACTCCGCCGCGAAGCTCGACCCGAAGGCCGAAGCCATCAAGTCCCGTCTGGAGGGCGGCGCATGAGCCCCGCACCGTACGTACTGGCCGCCGCCGAGGCCAGTCAGCACCGGCCGCTGATCATCACCCTCTTCGCGGTCTTCGTCGCCGCGACCCTCGTCATCACCGTCTGGGCGGGCCGCCAGACCAAGAGCGCCGCCGACTTCTACGCGGGCGGACGGCAGTTCACCGCCTTCCAGAACGGCCTCGCCGTCTCCGGCGACTACATGTCCGCCGCGTCCTTCCTCGGCATCGCCGGCGCCATCGCCCTCTTCGGCTACGACGGCTTCCTCTACTCCATCGGCTTCCTGGTCGCCTGGCTGGTGGCGCTCCTCCTGGTCGCCGAACCGCTGCGCAACTCCGGCCGCTACACGATGGGCGACGTCCTCGCCTACCGGATGCGCCAGCGCCCGGTCCGCACCGCCGCGGGCACCTCCACGATCGTCGTCTCGATCTTCTACCTGCTCGCGCAGATGGCGGGCGCCGGCGTCCTCGTCTCCCTGCTGCTCGGCATCACCTCCGACGCCGGCAAGATCGGCATCGTCGCCCTCGTCGGCATCCTGATGATCGTGTACGTGACCATCGGCGGCATGAAGGGCACCACCTGGGTGCAGATGGTCAAGGCCGTACTGCTGATCGCGGGCACGATCCTGCTCACCTTCCTGGTGCTGCTGAAGTTCGACTTCAACATCTCCGACCTGCTGGGCACCGCCGCCGAGAACAGCGGCAAGGGCTCCCCGTTCCTGGAGCCGGGCCTCAAGTACGGCGCCACGGCCACCTCGAAGATCGACTTCCTCTCGCTCGGCATCGCCCTTGTGCTCGGCACCGCGGGCCTGCCGCACATCCTGATCCGCTTCTACACGGTGCCGACCGCCAAGGCCGCCCGGAAGTCGGTCAACTGGGCCATCGGCATCATCGGCGCCTTCTACCTGATGACGATCGCGCTCGGCTTCGGCGCCGCCGCCCTCATCAAGCCCGCCGAGATCATCGCCTCGAACCCGGCCGGCAACACGGCGGCCCCGCTGCTCGCCCTCCATCTGGGCGGCGTGGACTCCAGCTGGGGCGCGATCCTGCTGGCCTCCATCTCCGCCGTCGCCTTCGCCACGATCCTCGCGGTCGTCGCGGGCCTCACCCTCGCCTCGTCCTCCTCCTTCGCGCACGACATCTACGCGAACGTCATCAAGAAGGGGAAGGCGGGCGAGAAGGAGGAGATGCGGGCCGCCCGCTGGGCCACCGTCTTCATCGGCATCGTCTCCATCGCCCTGGGCGCGCTCGCCCGCGACCTCAACGTCGCGGGCCTGGTCGCCCTCGCGTTCGCCGTCGCCGCGTCCGCGAACCTGCCGACGATCCTCTACAGCCTCTTCTGGAAGCGGTTCAACACCAACGGCGCGCTCTGGTCGATCTACGGCGGCCTGTTCACCGCCGTCTTCCTCGTCCTGTTCTCGCCCGTCGTCTCCGGCAACCCGAAGACGTCCATGTTCAAGGGCGTCGACTTCCACTGGTTCCCGCTGGAGAACCCGGGCATCATCTCGATCCCGGTCGGCTTCCTGCTCGGCGTCCTCGGCACCTACCTGGCCAAGGAGAAGGCCGACAAGGGCAAGTACGCCGAACTGGAGGTCCGCTCCCTCACCGGCACCGGCGCCCACTGAACCGCGTCCGCGCAGGCCACGCCCCCGTCGTAGCTCCCTACGACGGGGGCACGGCAGGCTCGTGGGATCACAGGCCTGCCTCTGTCGGACCCGTCACGTAGGCTCGGAGGGTACAAGGCAGAACACGTCACCGGGAGGGGGCCCACGTGCTCATCGACACCTATGGCCGAGTCGCCACCGACCTGCGGGTCTCACTGACCGACCGGTGCAATCTGCGGTGCACGTACTGCATGCCCGAGGAGGGCCTGCAATGGCTGGCCAAGCCGGACCTGCTCACGGACGACGAGATCGTCCGCCTCGTCCGCATCGCCGTCACGCACCTGGGCATCACCGAGGTCCGCTTCACCGGCGGCGAGCCCCTGCTCCGCCCGGGTCTCGTCGGCATCGTCGAGCGGGTCGCCGCCCTGGAGCCCCGCCCCCAGATGTCCCTCACGACGAACGGGATCGGCCTCAAGCGCACCGCGGCGGCGCTCAAGCAGGCGGGCCTGGACCGGGTGAACGTGTCGCTGGACACGCTGCGCCCCGACGTCTTCAAGACCCTGACCCGCCGCGACCGCCACAAGGACGTCATCGAGGGGCTGGCCGCCGCCCACGACGCGGGCCTCACCCCGGTGAAGATCAACTCGGTCCTGATGCCGGGGCTGAACGAGGACGAGGCCCCCGAGCTGCTGGCCTGGGCGGTGGAGCACAGCTACGAGCTGCGTTTCATCGAGCAGATGCCGCTCGACGCCCAGCACGGCTGGAAGCGGGACGGCATGATCACCGCGGGCGACATTCTCGCCTCGCTCCGTACGCGCTTCGAGCTGACCGCCGAGGGCTCCGGCGAGCGGGGCTCCGCGCCGGCCGAGCGCTGGGTCGTGGACGGCGGACCGCACCGCGTCGGCGTCATCGCCTCGGTGACCCGGCCGTTCTGCTCGGCCTGCGACCGCACCCGGCTCACCGCCGACGGCCAGGTGCGCACCTGCCTGTTCGCCACGGAGGAGACGGATCTGCGCGCGGCCCTGCGCGCGGACGGCCCGCAGAGCAGCGACGAGAACATCGCGCGGATCTGGAAGCTCGCGATGTGGGGCAAGAAGGCGGGCTCGGGCCTGGACGACCCCACGTTCCTCCAGCCCGACCGCCCCATGTCGGCGATCGGCGGCTGAGCCCCCGGCGCCGGTGCGCGGGGCCCGGCGGCGCCGGTTCACTCCACCCCGGCGTCCCACTCCGCGAGGGCCACGACGTCCTTGAGGAAACCGCGGACGCCGAGGAACTGGGCGAGGTGCTCCCGGTGCTCCTCGCACGCGAGCCAGGTCTTGCGCCGGTCCGGTGTGTGCAGTTTCGGGTTGTTCCACGCGAGCACCCACACGGCGTCGCCGCGGCAGCCCTTGGCCGAGCACTGCGGGGTCGTGGGGTCCGGGGAGGAGGGTCCGGAGAGGTTCGCGAGGTTCACGCGTTCACCTTAGGACGGCCCGGAAACGGTGGCGTGGGCGCCCCGGAAATGGCGACGCCGAGCAGCCACGGGGGGAGCTGCCCGGCGTCGGTCCGTCGCTCCGACGGGGGATGCGGAGCGCGTACGCAGTATGTCACGCGGGACCCGCTGCCCGGCACCGGAACTCCATGATTGATCTGAGCTTTTCCTGAGCTTCGCGGCCGGGCCGCGCGGGCCCCGCGCGCCGCGCTCAGCCGCGGTCCTGCGGACCGGGTTCCGTCACGCCACCGGCCGCGGTGGGCGCGATCATGGGCCGCGTCGGCGCCGGCACGAAGGTCGACGGCAGCGCCGGCGCGCTCTCCCGGCCCCCGTTGGCGAAGACCACGGCGACGTAGGGGAGCAGCGCTCCGAGCACCAGCGTCACGATGGCGACCGGTCGCTGCACGTCCCACAGGACGGCCGTGAGGATCACCGCGAGCGTGCGGACCGACATCGAGATGACGTACTTGCGCTGCCGGCCGCGGACATCGGCCGCGAGCCCCTGCCGGGCCCCGGTGATCCGGAAGACCTGTGCTCCGTCGTTGCTGCCGCGCTTGCGCTTCACATTCCACCACCCGAGCATCGCGCCGGACACTCCCCGGACCGGACCCCCACCACCGTACGCCCGGGGTGCGTCGGCTACGAGAGGGGGGCGGTCCCGCCCCGCTCGAACGGACTCCGCCGTAGCGCGTACGGCGCCGCCCGACATGCGCCGTACGGGCCGCGGACAGAGACTGATCGCACGGTGCGCGTCCGCGCACTCTCACGCCGCATGAGGAGGCGACGGCATGAGCTGGTTGTGGGCAATCATCGTGGGTCTCGTGCTCGGTCTGATCGCGAAGGCGATCCTGCCGGGCAAGCAGCAGATCCCGCTGTGGCTGACTGCGGTCTTCGGAATCCTCGGCAGCGTCCTGGGCAACTGGGCCGCCACGGGCCTCGGCGTCAACGACACCAAGGGCATCGACTGGATCCGGCACCTGTTGCAGCTGATCGGGGCCGTGGTGGTGGTCGGCGTCGGTGACATGGCCTGGGCGGCGTTGCGCGGCAACAAGCGCAGGGCGTAGCCGACGCGCGAGGGGCCGGTTCCTCCAGCGACGCCCACCCGGCGCCGCCGGAGGAACCGGCCCCTCGGTGCGTCAGGCCGTGACCTCGACCGCGGCCAGGTTCTTCTTGCCGCGGCGCAGCACCAGCCAGCGGCCGTGCAGCAGCTGGTCGGCGCCCGGGACGAAGTCCTCGGCGGCGACCTTCACGTTGTTCACGTACGCGCCGCCCTCCTTCACGGTCCGGCGCGCCGCCGACCTGCTCGCGACCAGGCCGACCTCGGCGAACAGGTCGACGACCGGTCCGACCTCGGTGACCTGGACCCTCGGCAGCTCCGAGAGCGCGGCGGCCAGCGTCGCCGCGTCCAGGTCCGCCAGATTCCCGTCGCCCTGACCGAACAGGGCCCGGGAGGCGGAGATCACGGCCGCGGTCTGGCCGGCGCCGTGCACCAGCGTCGTCAGCTCCTCGGCGAGCGCCCGCTGCGCGGCCCGCGCCTGCGGCCGCTCCTGCGTCTGGCGCTCCAGCTCCGCCAGCTCCTCCCGCGAGCGGAACGACAGGATGCGCAGGTACGTCGAGACGTCCCGGTCGTCCACGTTCAGCCAGAACTGGTAGAACGCGTACGGCGTCGTCATCTGCGGGTCCAGCCAGATGGCGCCGCCCTCGGTCTTGCCGAACTTGGTGCCGTCCGCCTTCACCATCAGCGGCGTCGCGATGCAGTGCGCCGACGCCTGCGGCTCCAGGCGGTGGATCAGGTCCAGGCCCGCCGTGAGGTTGCCCCACTGGTCGGAGCCGCCGAGCTGGAGCGTGCAGCCGTGGCGCCGGTACAGCTCCAGGAAGTCCATGCCCTGGAGCAGCTGGTAGCTGAACTCGGTGTAGCTGATGCCCTCCTGCGACTCCAGGCGCCGGGCGACGGAGTCCTTGGTGAGCATCTTGTTGACGCGGAAGTGCTTGCCGATGTCGCGCAGGAACTCGATGGCCGACAGACCGGCCGTCCAGTCCAGGTTGTTCACCATCAGCGCCGCGTTCTCGCCCTCGAAGGAGAGGAACGGCTCGATCTGCGAACGCAGCCGCGACACCCAGTCCGCGACCGTCTGCGGATCGTTGAGCGTGCGCTCGGCCGTCGGGCGCGGGTCGCCGATCTGGCCCGTGGCGCCGCCGACCAGGGCCAGCGGGCGCAGCCCCGCCTGCTGGAGGCGGCGCATGGTCAGGACCTGCACCAGGTGCCCGACGTGCAGCGAGGCCGCGGTCGGGTCGAACCCGATATAGAACGTGACGGGACCGTCCGCGAGAGCCTTGCGCAATGCGTCCTCGTCAGTGGACTGGGCGAACAGCCCGCGCCACTGCAGCTCGTCGACGATGTCCGTCACGGTTCTGTGTCTCCTTGAACGGTTCTGCTGGGTCCCGCCCAGTCTATGGGCCAATTCCCGGGGGTCAGACGCCCTGGCTGACGGAGCTCATGTTGAAGTCCGGTACGCGCAGCGCGGGCATCGCGGCACGGGTGAACCAGTCGCCCCACTCCCTGGGCAGCGTCTTCTCCGTGCGCCCGGCCTCGGTGGCGCGGCCCAGCAGGTCGACCGGGGACTCGTTGAACCGGAAGTTGTTCACCTCGCCGACCACCTCGCCGTCCTCCACCAGGTACACGCCGTCCCGGGTCAGCCCGGTCAGCAGCAGCGTGGCCGGATCGACCTCACGGATGTACCAGAGGCAGGTCAGCAGCAGTCCGCGCTCGGTGGCGGCGACCATCTCCTCCAGCGACTTCCCCGAGCCGCCGTCCAGGACGAGGTTGTCGATGGCCGGCGCCACCGGGAGCCCGGTCAGTCCGGCGCTGTGCCGCGTCGTCGACAGCCGCTTCAGCTCGCCCCGGGAGATCCACTCGGTGGCGGCCAGCGGCAGCCCGTTGTCGAAGACGGACGCGTCGTCCCCCGAGGAGTGCGCCAGCACGAACGGGGCGGATTCCAGCCCCGGCTCGTGCGGATCGCTGCGCAGGGTCAGGGGCAGCCGGCTGAGCCGCTCGCCCACCCGCGTGCCGCCTCCCGGGTTCGAGAACACGGTCCTGCCCTCGGCCGCGTCCCGCGCCCCCGCCGACCAGAACAGATAGATCAGCAGGTCCGCGACGGCCGTCGGCGGCAGCAGCGTCTCGTAGCGGCCCGCGGGCAGGTCGACGCGGCGCTCCGCCCAGCCGAGCCGGACCGCGAGCTCCGCGTCGAGCGCCGCCGGGTCGACGTCCCGGAAGTCCCGCGTGGCGCGGCCGGCCCACGCCGAACGCCCGCGGTCCGGCGATTTGGCGTTCAGCTCCAGCGTCCCGTTGGGCTGGTCGTGGCGGAGCCGCACCCCCGTCGACGTACCGAGGTAGCTGGAGGTCAGCTCGTGGTGGGCGAAGCCGTACAGCTCACGGCCGCCGGAGCGGGCCCGGGCGAAGGCCTCGCCGAGCGCGGGCGCGAACTCCGCGAAGACCGCCGAGGAGGTCTCGGCGGGCGGCTGGGTGAAACCGGCGTCGTGCGGTACGCCCCCGACGAGCGGCTGGGCGTCCTCGGCGGGCCCGGCCTTGGCGGCCGCCTCCTCGGCGGCCCGGACCAGCGGTTCGAGGTCGGCGGCGGTGACGGCGGACCGGGAGACGACGCCCGAGGCGGTGCCCTCCTTGCCGTCGACGGTCGCGACGACGGTCAGGGTGCGCCCCCGTGTGACCCCGTTCGTGGTCAGCGCGTTGCCCGCCCAGCGCAGATTGGCGCTGGACGTCTCGTCGGCGATGACGACGCAGCCGTCGGCCCGGGACAGCTCCAGGGCGCGCTCGACGATCTCGTACGGCTTGCTGCTGCGGCCGCTCATCGACCCGCCTCCTGCGTCGTGTTCAGGATGGTGACGCCCTTGAAGAGGGCGGAGGGACAGCCGTGCGAGACGGCCGCGACCTGGCCCGGCTGGGCCTTGCCGCAGTTGAAGGCGCCGCCCAGGACGTACGTCTGCGGTCCGCCGACCGCCGCCATGGAGCCCCAGAAGTCGGTCGTCGTCGCCTGGTAGGCGAAGTCCCGCACCTGCCCGGCGAGCCGTCCACCGCGGATCTCGTAGGCGCGCTGGGCGGTGAACTGGAAGTTGTACCGCTGCATGTCGATCGACCACGACCGGTCGCCGACGAGGTACAGACCTCGGTCGACCCCCGCGATCAGGTCGTCGGTCGACAGGCCGCCCGGGTCGGGCCGCAGCGAGACGTTGGCCATCCGCTGCACCGGGACGTGCCCGGGGGAGTCGGCGTACGCGCATCCGTTGGACCGCTCGAACCCGGTCAGCTTCGCGATGCGCCGGTCGAGCTGGTAGCCGACGAGCGTCCCGTCCTTCACCAGGTCCCAGGACTGTCCGGCCACCCCCTCGTCGTCGTACCCCACGGTGGCGAGCCCGTGTTCGGCGGTGCGGTCACCCGTCACGTTCATGATCTCGGAGCCGTACTTGAGCGTCCCGAGCCGGTCGAACGTGGCGAAGGACGTGCCCGCGTACGCCGCCTCGTAGCCGAGCGCGCGGTCCAGCTCGGTGGCGTGGCCGATCGACTCGTGGATGGTCAGCCAGAGGTTGGACGGGTCGACGACCAGGTCGTACGTGCCCGCGCGCACGCTCGGCGCCCGCATCTTCTCGGCGAGCAGCTCCGGCAGCCCGGCCAGCTCCGTCTCCCAGTCCCAGCCGGTGCCCGTCAGGTACTCCCAGCCGCGCCCGGCCGGCGGCGCGAGCGTGCGCATCGAGTCGAACTCGCCGCTCGCGTCGTCCACGGCGACCGCGGTGAGCTGCGGGTGGAGGCGGACGCGCTGCTGGGTCGTCACGGTCCCGGACGTGTCCGCGTAGAACTTGTTCTCGTGCACGCAGAGCAGAGAAGCGTCCACGTGGGAGACCCCGTCGGCGGCCAGCAGCCGCGCGCTCCAGTCGGCGAGCAGCCCGGCCCGCTCCTCCTCCGGCACCGTGAAGGGATCGATCTCGTACGCGGAGACCCAGGTCCTGTCCGCGTGCACCGGCTCGGCCGCGAGTTCGACCCGTTCGTCCGACCCGGCCGCCTTGATCACCTGCGCGCTCAGCTTGGCCATCGCGACGGCCTGCGACGCGACCTTCGCCGCCGCGTCCATCGTCAGATCGACGCCGGACGCGAAGCCCCAGGTCCCGCCGTGCACCACCCGCACCGCGTACCCGAGGTCCGTGGTGTCGGACGCACCGGCGGGCCGGGCGTCCCGCAGCCGCACCGCGCCGTTGCGCACGCGCTCCAGGCGGAAGTCGGCGTGCTCGGAGCCGAGGGCGCGGGCGCGGGCCAGAGCCGCGTCGGCCAGGGCCCGCAGCGGCAGCGCCGTGAAGGCCTCATCGATCGTATGAGCCACGAATGTCTCCCTGTCGTCACGGTGTCGCCCGATCATGTCGCGCGGCGGGGCGCCCGGCCAGACCTTTCTGTAGGGACTCGACAGCGAGTCGTGTTCGTCACTGTCGGTGGCCGATTCTCCGTACCTGGGGTCCTACCGATAGGTTTTTCGATGAACCACCACCGCAAATCGAAAGGGTGATCCGTTGAGCCGCTCGGTTCTCGTCACCGGAGGAAACCGGGGCATCGGCCTCGCCATCGCCCGCGCGTTCGCTCAGGCCGGCGACCAGGTCGCGATCACGTACCGCTCGGGAGACCCGGCGGAGCTCGAGAAGCAGGGCTTCCTGGCCGTCAAGTGCGACATCACCGACACGGAGCAGGTGGAGCAGGCATACAAGGAGATCGAGGAGAAGCACGGCCCCGTCGAGGTCCTGGTCGCCAACGCCGGCGTCACCAAGGACCAGCTCCTCATGCGCATGTCCGAGGAGGACTTCACGTCCGTCCTCGACACCAACCTCACCGGCACCTTCCGGGTCGTCAAGCGGGCCAACCGCGGCATGCTGCGCGCCAAGAAGGGCCGCGTCGTGCTGATCTCCTCGGTCGTCGGCCTGCTCGGCTCGGCGGGGCAGGCGAACTACGCCGCCTCGAAGGCGGGGCTCGTCGGTTTCGCCCGCTCCCTCGCCCGTGAGCTGGGCTCGCGCAACATCACTTTCAACGTCGTCGCCCCCGGTTTTGTCGACACCGACATGACCCAGGCGCTCACCGACGAGCAGCGCACCGCCATCGTGTCGCAGGTGCCGCTCGGCCGGTACGCGCGGGTCGAGGAGATCGCCTCCGCGGTCAGCTTCCTCGCGTCCGACGACGCTTCGTACATCACTGGTGCCGTCATTCCCGTTGACGGCGGACTGGGAATGGGTCACTGAGCACGATGACGAACACGACTGGCATCCTCGAGGGCAAGAAGATCCTCATCACCGGTGTGCTGATGGAGTCCTCCATCGCCTTCCACGCCGCGAAGCTGGCCCAGGAGCAGGGCGCCGAGATCATCCTCACCGCGTGGCCGCGGCCGACGCTCACCGAGCGCATCGCCAAGAAGCTGCCCCGGCCCGAGAAGGTCAAGGTCCTCGAACTCGACGTCTCGAACGAGGAGCACCTCGCCCGCCTGGAGGGCCAGGTCCGTGAGCACCTGGGCGACCGGCTCGACGGCATCGTGCACTCCATCGGCTTCGCGCCGCAGGACGCGCTCGGCGGCAACTTCCTGAACACGCCGTTCGAGTCCGTCGCCACCGCGATGAACGTCTCCGCCTTCTCCCTGAAGTCGCTGACGATGGCGCTGCTGCCGCTGATGAGCGAGGGCGGGTCCGTCGTCGGCCTCACCTTCGACGCGCAGTTCGCCTGGCCGCAGTACGACTGGATGGGCCCGACCAAGGCGGCCCTGGAGGCCACCAGCCGCTACATGGCGCGCGACCTCGGCAAGCAGAACATCCGCTGCAACCTCGTCTCGGCCGGCCCGCTCGGATCCATGGCCGCCAAGTCGATCCCCGGCTTCAGCGAGCTGGCCGCGGTGTGGGACAGCCGTTCCCCGCTGGAGTGGAAGCTGGAGGACCCGGAGCCCGCGGGCCGCGGCATCGTCGCGCTCCTGTCGGACTGGTTCCCGAAGACCACCGGCGAGATCGTCCACGTGGACGGCGGCCTGCACGCGATCGGCGCCTGAATCACGCGTCCCCCGTTCGGCCCACCGGCCGGGCGGGGCGAAGGGGCCTTCCCGCACCCTGGGTGCGAGGAGGTCCCTTCCGTGCTCCTGTCCCACCGCCGGACCGCGCCCGCTCTCGCCGCCCTGGCCCTGCTGCTCGCCCTGCCGTGCGACGCGGCCTCCGACACCGCCAGGAACCGCGGCTACCCGCACGCGAGCGAGAACAGGCGCGAACTCTTCGGCTCCGGCTGCCGCGTCCTCGTCCACGGCACGCGCGCGAGCGCCACCTGCACCAACCCCTACCCCGCGGTGGACCGGATCGCGCTGCACGTCGAGTGCGACCCCTGGTGGGACATCGACACCGACACCGCGCCGGCCGAGGTCGGCCCCGCCGAGACCGTCCGCCTGGACGGCCGGTGCTGGAAGACCGTACGGACCGCCTGGGTCAGCCACCGGAAGGCGGAGTGAGCCGCCCGGGCCGGCACAGGAACGGATAGGACGCCGCCTCGGCCGCGGCCGCCTCCGCGTCGCCCTCGCGGATCGCGTCGACGAGGCGCGTGTGGTCCATGTGGTTCTCGGCGGTCAGCCGCTCGCCCACGTCCTCCCGCAGCCAGTCCCGCAGCACCTCGCCGAGGTCCGCGTACATCGCCGTCATCACGTCGTTGTGCGACGCGGCCACCACCGCCAGGTGGAACGTCGCGTCCGCCGTCACGAACGCCTCCGTGTCCCCCGCCTCCCACGCCTCCTCCCGCCGTACGTGCACGGCGTCGAGCTGCTTGAGGTCGCGCTCGGTGCGCCGCTCGGCGGCGAGCCGGGCCGCGCTCGACTCCAGCGTGGCGCGCAGCTCGGCGATGTGCCGCGGATCGGCGTCGGCGAACCGCCGCTGCATCACCCCGGCCAGCTCGCTGGTGGCCACGACGTACGTGCCCGAGCCCTGCCGGATGGCGAGCAGGCCGTTGTGCGCGAGGGCGCGCACCGCCTCACGCACCGTGTTGCGGGCGACGCCGAGCTGCTCGACCAGCTCCGGCTCGGTGGGGATGCGGGAGCCCACCGGCCACTCGCCCGAGGAGATCTGGGCGCGCAGCGCGGAGATGACCTGCTCGGACAGGGCCGAGCGCCCGGGAGGGGTCAGTGGCATCGGCGTTCCTTCGTCCTGGCTCGTACGTGACGCGAATCAATTGGACAGCCAATCATCCCATGATTCTAAGATGGGTCTCATGGCTAGTGAGGAAACACCGACCCCGACGATGGCACCACCGACCGCCGAGACCCCGATACCCGCCGAGCACACCGGGCCGGGCGCCGCCCCGCGCGCGTGGGCCGTGCGCCTGGTGACCGTCGGCATCGTCCTCGCCGCCCTGAACCTGCGCCCCGCCATCACCAGCCTCGGCGCCCTCCTCGAAGAGGTCCGCGACGGCCTCGGCATGAGCGGCACCGTCGCCGGGCTGCTCACCTCCGTGCCGCCGCTGTGCTTCGCGGTCTTCGGCGTCATGGCGCCGCGCCTCGCCCGGCGCTTCGGCGCGAGCGCCGTCGTCTGCGCCGGCATGGTGGCGATCGCCGCCGGGCTGATCATCCGCCCGTACACCGGCAGCACCGTCGGCTTCCTCGTCGCCAGCGCCCTCGCCCTCATGGGCATCGCCGTGAGCAACGTCCTGATGCCCGTCATCGTCAAGCGCTGGTTCCCCGACCGCGTCGGCTCCATGACCGGTCTCTACTCGATGGCCCTCGCGCTGGGCACCTCGCTCGCCGCCGCCACGACCGTGCCCCTGACCGACGCGCTCGGCGGCAACTGGCGGACCGGGCTCGTCGCGTGGGCCGTGCTCGGCGTCGCCGCCGTCCTTCCCTGGCTGCCGCTCGTCCGCCACCGGGGCGCGGGCCCCGCCGAACCGGCCCGCCCGGCCGCCGGGACCGGCGGTGGCGACGGACTGCGCATCACCCGCAGCCGCACCGCCTGGGCCCTCGCCGTCTTCTTCGGCCTCCAGGCCACGGCCGCGTACATCACGATGGGGTGGATGGCGCAGATCTTCCGCGACTCCGGCGTCTCCGCCTCGACCGCCGGCGTGCTGCTCGCCGTCGTCATGGCGATGGGCGTCCCGCTCGCCTTCGTCATCCCCCGCGTCGCCGCCCGCCTCACCCACCAGGGGCCGATCGTCATCACCCTCGGCCTGTGCGGCCTGGCCGGGTACGCGGGCCTGTACTTCGCGCCCTCCTCCGGCGCCTGGGCCTGGGCGGTCCTGCTCGGCATCTCCAACTGCGCCTTCCCGCTGGCCCTGACGATGGTCGGCATGCGCGCCCGCACCGGCGCCGGCGTCGCGAAGCTCTCCGCGTTCGCCCAGTCCACCGGCTACCTGATCTCGATCCCCGGACCGCTGCTCGTCGGCGTCCTGTACCAGCACAGCGGCGGCTGGGGCGCCCCGATCGCGCTGATGGCCGCGCTGATGGTGCCGCAGATCGTGGTGGGCGTCCTCGCCGGCCGCAACCGCACCATCGAGGACGAGGCCGCCACCTCCGCCCCGGCGTCCTGATCCGCGCGGACAGGTGCGACACTTGCCGCATGTCGCCTGTGCTCGAGCCGAACCCCCAGAACGGCCAGAAGAAGCTCCTGCTCGTGCTCGGCGCGATGCTGGCCGTCACCGTGATCGTGGCCGTCATCGCGACGCTCGCCTCGCCCTGACCCGGGCGCCCGCGCGGGGGTGGGGTTAACTCCACCATCCCCTAGGGGGCCAGTGTCAGGGTGAAGTGGGTGGATCACCGGATGGGCCGGGGCCCGCCGGATCCGTACCTTCGAAGTGGAGCCGAGAGCGTCGGCCACCGGACGAGGACGACGGACCACGGAGGATGCCATGTCGGCCCCCACGCACCCCCGGACCCACCCGTCGGCCGCGGGCCGCGCCGAGACCCGGCTTCCCTGGTGGGCGCTGCTGCTGCCCGCCGTCGCCTTCGCGGCGCTCCTGCTGCTGATCCTCAACCCGGCCGACGCCCAGGCCCCGGCGGGCGATCCGACCCTCGCGCACCTCGCGGAGCGGCTGAAGGAACTGGTCCTCGGCTAGACCCGTACTGCGGCCCGGCCCGTCCGGCCCCGTCGGGTGAGCCCGCCAACTCCCTGCGCCCCGCCGCCGCTTTCATGGGAAGCTGGGACGCATGAGCGTCGCAGAACCCCGCAGGATCGTCCTTTTCCGGCATGCGAAGGCGGACTGGCCTCAGGTCTCCGATCACGAGCGTCCGCTCGCGGAGCGCGGACGCAAGGACGCCCCGGTCGCCGGCCGCAAGCTCGCCGACTCCGGCATCCCCCTCGACCTGGCCCTCTGCTCGACCGCCGCGCGGACCCGGGAGACGTGGAAGCTGGCCGTCTCCGAACTTCCCGAGCGCCCCAGGACCGTCTACGAGGACCGGATCTACGAGGCGTCCCCCGGCGAGCTGATCGCGGTGCTGAACGAGACACCGGACGACGTCCGCTCCGCAGTCCTGGTCGGCCACAACCCGGGCGTCCAGGGCCTCGCCGACGTGCTCGGCGGCGAGGCCGAGCCGGACGCGGCCCGGCGGATGAGCCGGGCCGGCTTCCCGACCGCCGCGTTCGCCGTGCTGACCTTCACCGGCCCCTGGAAGTCCCTGGAGCCGGGCACCGCCCGGCTCGCCGACTTCTGGTCGCCGAACGGCTGAGGACGGCTCAGCCCTCCTGGGCGTCGGCCGCCTCGACCTCCTCGCGCGTGATGCCGAGCAGGTAGAGGACCGTGTCCAGGAACGGTACGTTCACCGCGGTGTGCGCGGCCTCGCGGACCACCGGCTTGGCGTTGAAGGCGACGCCGAGCCCGGCCGCGTTCAGCATGTCCAGGTCGTTGGCGCCGTCGCCGATCGCCACGGTCTGCGCCAGCGGGACCCCCGCCTCCGCGGCGAACCGGCGCAGCAGCCGCGCCTTGCCCGCCCGGTCCACGATCTCCCCGGTGACCTTGCCGGTGAGTTTGCCGTCGACGATCTCCAGGGTGTTGGCCTGCGCGAAGTCGAGCCCGAGCCGCTCCCGCAGATCGTCGGTGACCTGCGTGAACCCGCCCGAGACGACGCCCACCTGGTAGCCGAGGCGCTTGAGCGTACGGATCAGGGTGCGGGCGCCCGGCGTGAGCCGTACCTCGCTCCTGACCTTGTCCACGACCGACGCGTCGAGCCCGGCGAGCAGCGCCACGCGCGCGTGCAGCGACTGCTCGAAGTCCAGCTCGCCGCGCATCGCCGCGGCGGTCACCTCGGCGACCTGGTCCTCGCAGCCCGCGTGCGCCGCGAACAGCTCGATCACCTCGTCCTGGATGAGCGTCGAGTCGACGTCCATCACGACGAGCCGCTGGGCGCGCCGGTGCAGCCCCGCCGGGACGACGGCCATGTCCACGCCCAGCTCGGCGGCCGCGGTGGCGAGCGTGGTGCGCAGCTCCTCCGGATCGGTCCCGGAGACCGCGAACTCGACGGCGGTGACGGGGTACTTGGCGAGCCGGAAGATCCGGTCGATGTTGCCGCCGGTCCCGGTGATCGCGGCGGCGATCGCCGCGGTCGACTCGGCGGTGAGCGGATGGCCGAGCACGGTCGCCAGGGAACGGCCCACACCGCGGGGCCGGTTGTCACCGATCCCCGAGATGATCTCGGCCTGCATCCGCAGGGACTCCGCCCAGCTGTGGACGGTGGCCCGCAGCTCGCCCTCCAGACCGGCCGGGGGCTCGGTCACCAGGGCGCACAGGACGATACGGCCGCGGGTGACGACCTGCTCGATGTCGACGACGTCGACGGAGTAGGCGGCGAGGGTGTCGAAGAGCCCGGCGGTGATGCCGGGACTGTCCTTGCCGAAGATCTTGACCAGCAGGGTCGGGACGTCGGCCGGCACGGGCAGGTGTCCGTCGACGTTCGGGGCATCAGCGGGAGGCTGGGGCTGCGGAGCGCTCATGATGCCCTTACGTTATCGGGCCTGTGTACGGACGCGCGGTGGTGGTCCGCGTACCGGACAGAGCGGCCCCGCCCGGCTCCGCTCAGCGCTCGTCCCACTCCTCGCGGCGTCGCCGCCCGCCACCTTTCGGGCCCGGCGGGGGTGGCGGAGGCGGCGGTGGCGGGGGAGCGGGCGGGGTGGGCCACCCCCCGCTGCCCCCGGGCCGCCGCGGCGCGGCCACGGTGGGGTCACCGGCGCGCCCGGGACGCGGGGCGGCCCGGGGCGGCGCCTCCTGACGCCGGGTCTCCTGCTCGTGCGCCGGCCGGCCCCGCTCGGCCCGGCCGTCCGGCCCGGGAGGGCTGGGCCAGGTGACACGGGGCGGGGACGACCCCGGCCCGGACCCCGCCGGACGCGCCCCGGACCCACCACGCCCGGCCTGACGGGCCCCGGACCCGGATGCCCCGGTCCCGTACGACCGCAGATAGGGATTCGTGTCCGCGTTCGACGGCCGGTACGGGGGGCTCGGGTGGTACGGGCCCGTCGGGGCGGCGGGGCCCGGAGGTCCGCTGCTCCGGGTCCCCTCCGCCGCGGCGGCCAGAGGTGCCGCCCGCCGCCCCGCCGCCCCGCTCGCGCACGCCAGGAGCGCCCCGCCAGCCCCGGCCCCCGCGCCCCACGCGACACCCAGCAGCAACGCCATCCCCAGCTCTCCGTGCAACTCGACCCCCGCGTCGAACGCGTCGAGGCCGAGCACCGACAGGGACGCGTCCGCCGAGACGTCCGTCAGCCACCCCAGGAGCGGCAGCCCGAGCGCCGTCACCACGCCGAGCCGCACGGCGCACCGCCCGGCGAACCCCGCCGCGCCCCGCCCCGGCGCCCGCGGCGTCCGCACCGCCGTCAGCACCCCGGCGAACACCATCATCAGCGCCGCCGCGAGCGCCAACAGCCAGACCCGGCCGTCGAGTCCGGCCAGCCGCCCGAGCGTCACCGGCTGGTCGGACGAGACGCGCAGGAGGTCGTCGAGCGGGTCGGGGAGCAGCTTCACGAGCGCGCCCGCCGCCCGCCCGTCCCAGGGCACGAAGAGACCGAGCGGCACCCCGAGCCACACCCCGTTGGGCGCGCCGAGCAGCGCGGCGCCCGCGATCCGCTCGGGACGGTCGTCACCGGCCATCGCGTACGCGGCGGCGGCCAGACCGGCGAGGACCGCCACCAGCACCACGGTCACCAGCGCCGACGCGGCGGGCCGCACCAGCCGGTGGACCGGCGCGAGGGCGCGCGGCAGGGGAGTGCGGCGGGAGGCGAGCAGCGCGATCAGCAGCACCCCGGCCGCGAACGCCGCACCGCCCAGCAGCGTGGCACCCGTCTGCACGGTGAAACCGACGGAGGCCTTCGCGTCCGCGAGATCGCCGAGCCGGTCGGGGAGCAGCCCCCCGATGCCGCCGGGCAGCCGGTCCTCGACGCCGTCCGGCAGACCTCCCGCGCCCGGAGCGGCGTCAAGGCCCAGCTTCGCGCCGTCAATCGTGATGAGGTCGTGACCCGCCCAGGCGAGGCCGCCCAGCATCGCCACGAACAGCACCACCACGGTGCCCGCGCGCGCCACCAGCTCCCCGGCCGGGACCTCAACTCCCCGCGCCCGCAGGGAACGTAGGAAGAACCAGCTCATCAGGAGCGCGCCCACCAGGCTCACGCCCAGCGGCGTGACAGCGATCGCGGTGTGCGCCTGCGCGCCGTCCAGGCCGAAGGCCGACACGTCGCCGGACGGCGTCACGCGGCCGCCGGCGCCGACGGCCACCACCGCGGCGGTCATCGGCCCGAGCGACCCGGCCGAATCCGCCCGCAGCAGATGCAGCCCGAGCGCCGCGACGCCCGCCATCCCGACAAAGGCCCAGCTCACCGCGGCGATGGCCGAAAGCAGCACATCGGCCACGGGTACATCCCCGCGCCGGTTCGTGTCGTGGCCGGTCTCCATCAGGACCCCCCGATCCGTACCGCGTCGCCCCGGATACCCCCTTTGCGCATGATCCGTAGGGAGTTGTGGGCGCTTACCACTCTCCGGGGCCGTTTCTGCCACGTCAACGGCGCGGGCGCCGAGGCTGCCCGGGAGTCTTCACAACCTCCGCCGCAAGGCCCGACTTTCGGTCACAGGGGCGTTCCTGAAATAGTTCCTCACGATGTTCGACATCCCTAGACTCCCCATGACGGGGCACAACTCGGGGGACAACTCAGTGGGGCTGGAGTGCCTGAACTCGTACTGGAACTGAATGGCAGAACCTGGACGCTCGACCCGTCCAGGTCGTACACCCTCGGACGCGATCCGCAGGGCGACATCGCGCTCGACGACGCGCGAGTCTCGTGGCGGCACGCCACGATCAGCTGGAGCGGCCGCGGCTGGGTCATCGAGGACCACGGCTCGACCAACGGCACCTACGTGCAGGGCCGGCGGATCCATCAGCTGGAGATCGGCCCCGGCACGGCGGTGCACCTGGGCAACGCGACCGACGGCCCGCGCGTGGACGTGCGGGGCAGCGCCCAGGCCGCCGCCGTGGCCCCGCCGCAGCAGGCACAGCAGCAGGCCGCGGGGCTCGCGCAGCAGCCACCGCCGCAGCAGCAGCCGGCGGCCGGTGCGCCCGGCTGGCAACAACAGCCGCAGATGCCGCAGCAGCACCAGCAGCAGGCGTGGCAGCAGCCGCCGGTGCAGAAGGTGCCGAACCAGCAGGGCCCCGGCGGCGTCGCGGGGGCTCCGCCGGTCTACGGCGACCGCAGCCCGACCACGTTCCACCAGTTCTCGCTCGGCCGCGTCATGCGCATCGGCCGCGCGCTCGAGAACGAGCTGGTCGTCTCGGACCTCCAGGTCTCGCGGCTGCACGCCGAGTTCCACGCGACCCCCGACGGCCGCTGCGAGATCCGCGACCTCGGCTCGCACAACGGCACGTACGTCAACGGCCAGCCGATGGCCAAGGGTGGCTCCGCGCTGCTCGGCCCGAACGACATCGTCAGCGTCGGCCACTCGACGTTCCGGCTCGTCGGCGACCGCCTCGAAGAGTTCGTCGACACCGGCGAGGTCTCCTTCTCCGCCCGGCACCTGACGGTCACCGTCGACGGCGGCAAGCAGATCCTCAAGGACGTCTCCTTCGGCGTCCCCGAGAAGTCGCTGATCGCCGTGATCGGCCCCTCGGGCTCGGGGAAGTCGACGCTCCTGAAGGCGCTCACGGGCTACCGCCCGGCCAACGAGGGCGACGTCCTCTACGACAACCGCAACCTCTACAAGCAGTTCGCCGAGCTGCGCCAGCGCATCGGTCTGGTCCCGCAGGACGACATCCTGCACAAGGAGCTGACCGTCAAGAAGGCGCTCAAGTACGCCGCCAAGCTCCGCTTCCCCGCGGACACCAGCGTGCAGGAGCGCCAGCAGCGCATCGACGAGGTGCTGCGCGAGCTGAAGCTGGACATCCACAAGGAGAAGAAGGTCACCTCCCTCTCCGGTGGCCAGCGCAAGCGCGTCTCCGTCGCCCTGGAGCTGCTGACGAAGCCGTCGCTGATCTTCCTGGACGAGCCGACCTCCGGCCTCGACCCGGGCATGGACCGCGACGTCATGCAGTTGCTGCGCGGCCTCGCCGACGACGGCCGCACGGTCCTCGTCGTCACCCACTCCGTGGCCGAGCTGGCGATCTGCGACAAGCTGCTCGTGATGGCACCGGGCGGCTCGGTGGCGTACTTCGGCCCGCCGGAGGAAGCGCTCAACTTCTTCGGCTACGAGACCTGGGCCGACGTCTTCTCGGCGTTCGAGAACTACCGCGACTACGACTGGGCGGGCCGCTGGAAGGGCTCGCAGCACTACCAGATGTACGCCGCCGACATCGACGCGGTAGCCGCCCAGCCGGTGCAGATGCCGCCGCCCGCCGCGATGAAACCGCCCAAGCCGCAGCCCTGGGGCGCCCAGCTCGTCACGCTGATCCGCCGCTATGTGTCGGTGATCGCCTCCGACCGGGGCTTCCTGGGGCTGATGGTGATCCTGCCCGCGGTCCTCGGCATCGTCTCCGTGGTGATCCCGGCCGACTTCGGTCTGGCGCCGCCCAAACCGCCCTCGAAGTTCAACGGCGACGCGGGCACGATCATGCTGATCATCGCGGTCGGCATGTGCTTCTCGGCCGCGGCCAACTCGGTCCGCGAGCTGATCAAGGAGCGGGTCATCTACGAGCGGGAGCGCGCCACCGGCCTGTCCCGCTCCGCGTACCTGATGTCCAAGGTCATCGTCCTCGGCGTCATCACCGCCATCCAGGGCGTCATCATCTGCGCCATCGGCTTCTTCCCGCGGGACCTTCCGAAGGAAGGGCTGCTGATGCCGCCGGCGCTGGAGCTGTGCATCTCGATCATCGCGCTCGGCTTCACGTCGATGATGTTCGGCCTGGTCATCTCCTCGCTGGTGAAGACCGCGGAGAAGACGATGCCGCTGCTGGTCATGTTCGCCATCGTGCAGGTCGTCTTCACCGGCGTCCTCTTCCAGATCTACGGATCGATCGGCCTGGAGCAGTTCGCCTGGCTGATGCCCTCGCGCTGGGCGATCGGCGCCGCCGGGGCCACGCTCGACCTCGCGCACCTGATGCCGCCGTGGGACCCGAAGAACCCGGGCGACCTCGACCCGCTGTGGGAGCACTCGGTCGCGCAGTGGGGCATCAACCTCACGGTGCTGGTCGCGCTCGGCGTGCTCTGCGGCTTCGCGGTCGCGCGCCTGCTGCGCCGCCACGAGCCCGAGGTCATGCGCAAGTAACGGCACCTGTCCCACCCGTACGCCAGTGAAGGGCGGCACCCTCGTCGGGGTGCCGCCCTTCACTGGCATGGGGGTCTTCAGCGGGTTCCGGACCCAGAGGTCCCTGCAATGAGTCTCAGGACGCGCCGGTCACCGGGGCTCAGTACGCGCTGTCCACGTTGTCGATGGAGCCGTACGTGGCGGCCGCGTAGTTCGCGGCGGCCGTGATGTTGGCGACCGGGTCGTAGATGTTCGTCGAGGTGCCCTCGACGTGGTACGTGTCGAACGTCGGCTGGATGACCTGCAGCAGGCCGATCGAGGGCGTGCCGTTCTGGGCGTTGATGTCCCAGCCGTTCATCGCGTTCGGGTTGCCCGTGGACTCGCGCATGATGTTGCGGTAGAGCCCGTCGTACGAACCCGGGATGCCCTTGGCCTTCATGATGTCCAGGGACTGCTTGATCCAGCCGTCCAGGTTGTTGGCGTAGACCGGCGTGCGCGCGGCGGCACGGGAGGCGGCTTCCTTGGCCTCGCGCTCCTTCTGCGCCCTGGCGTCCGCGTCGGCCTTGGCCTTGGCGTCGGCCTTGGCCTTCGCGTCCGCGTCGGCCTTCGCCCTGGCCTCGGCGTCCGCCTTCTTCTTCGCCTCGGCCTCCTGCTGGGCCTTGAGCTTGGCCTCGGCCTGCTTGGCCTTCTCCGACGCGGTGGCCTGCTGGTCGGTCACGCTCGCCCGCACGTCCTTGATCTGCTGCGCGCCGGCGTTCGTCGTGTAGGCGACCGGGGCGGAGGAGACCGTCTCGGCCTGCGCCTGCGCGCCCTGGCCCGGGACCAGCGTCACCGCGAGGGCGGCGGCACCGAGAGCGGCGACACCGGCCATGGAGACCTTGTGGACGCGGGTCAGCTGACTATGGCCGGGGAAGCTGTGCTTGGACATGGGAGATGGGGACCTCTCGAAGAACGGGGCCGCTCGCCGGCAACCGGACGGGCCGTGTTTGGGACACGAGCGCCGTGGGTAGACCCGGACGGCGCTGAGCGACGGAGGCCATTCTTAGCGGCCGCAAAATTCCGTGGCAAAGGTGTGACGTACGAAGCGGGGTAGTGGGTTCGCGGCGCGGAAACGGCCGCCGGAGGCCGGTGCGAGACCCCCGGACCCCGCCCGGCCTCAGGACTCAGGACCCGGAGTCGTCCACTAGCGGCCTTCGTACGTGACGTGCGCCCTATGCGCGGCGTCACAGCGGGGCACCGCCGTTCTCACGTGCAGTTGCCATCGCAACGCACACGGTGAGGTGTCTCCTCCGTAGGGAGGAGACGAGCCCTCCCGGCCTCGTACCTCAGACAGAGCGGACCCGGTCCGCGGCACGGCGGGGGACCCGGCCGGACCCTTCGCCCTACGCCCACAGCCCTAGGCGCCTGCCGTCCGAGGTCGGATCCGCTCCGCAGCGCCCCGCCGGTACCGTGACGCCATGATGAGTCACGGCCCCCGCACAGGTCTGGCCGCGGTGAGCGCCGCGCTGCTGGCCATGAGCAGACATCTGGAGGTACGCGACGTCCTCAAGACGATCGTCGCCTCGGCACGCGAGCTGCTCGACGCCGAGTACGCGGCCCTCGGGGTCCCCGACGACCACGGCGGCTTCGCCCAGTTCGTCGTCGACGGCGTCAGCGAGGAACAGTGGAAGGCCATCGGCCCCCTGCCCCGCCAGCACGGCATCCTCGCCGCGATGCTCCACGACGCGCGCACGGAGCGCCTCGCCGACGTCCGCGAGGACCCCCGCTTCGAGGGCTGGCCCGCCGCCCACCCGGACATGTCCGACTTCCTCGGCCTGCCCATCAAGGACGACGACGAGACGATCGGCGCGCTCTTCCTCGCCAACAAGCGGTGCCCCCGGCCCCAGGGCGGCTGCGGCTTCACCCAGGAGGACGTGGAGCTGCTCCAGATCCTGGCCCAGCACGCCGCGATCGCCCTGACCAACGCCCGGCTCTACGAGCGCAGCCGCGAGCTCACCATCGCCGAGGAGCGCTCCCGGCTCGCCCACGAACTGCACGACGCCGTCAGCCAGAAACTGTTCTCGCTGCGGCTCACCGCCCAGGCCGCCGCCACGCTCGTGGACCGCGACCCGGCCCGCGCCAAGGACGAGCTGCGCCACGTCGTCGCACTCGCCGCCGAGGCCACCGAGGAGCTGCGCGCGGCCGTCGTGGAGCTGCGCCCCGCCGCCCTCGACGAGGACGGCCTGCTCGCCACCCTGCGGACGCACGTCCAGGTCCTCGACCGCGCCCACACCGCCCGCGTCACCTTCGCCGCCGCCGGCATCCGCGCCCTGCCCGCCGCCCAGGAGGAGGCGATGCTGCGCGTCGCCCAGGAGGCGCTGCACAACGCGCTGCGCCACTCCGGCGCGGAGCACGTCCAGGTGAGCGTGGACAGACGGGGCACCGGCGCCGCGCTCCGCGTCACCGACGACGGCGCGGGCTTCGACCCGAAGACGGTGCGCCGCGCGGGACGCCACCTGGGCCTGGTCTCCATGCGCGACCGGACCAGCGGCGTCGGCGGCCGGCTCACCGTGGAATCCGAGCCCGGCAAGGGCACCACCATCGACATGGAGGTCCCCGGTGGCTGAACCGATCAAAGTGCTTCTCGTCGACGACCACCAGGTCGTCCGCCGGGGCCTGCGCACGTTCCTGGAGGTGCAGGACGACATCGAGGTCGTCGGCGAGGCGGCGGACGGCGCCGAAGGGGTCGAGCGGGCCGGGGAGCTGCGCCCCGACGTCGTCCTCATGGACGTCAAGATGCCCGGCATGGACGGCATCGCCGCGCTGCGCAGACTCCGCGAACTGGGCAACCCCGCGCGCGTGCTGATCGTGACCAGCTTCACCGAGAAGCGCACGGTGGTCCCGGTCCTGCGCGCCGGAGCCGCCGGCTACGTGTACAAGGACGTCGACCCCGACGCCCTGGCCGGCGCCATCCGCTCCGTCCACGCGGGCCACATCCTGCTCCAGCCCGAGGTGGCCGACGCCCTGCTCTCCCAGGAGGAGACCGGCGGCGGCCAGGGCAGGGCCGGCTCCCTCACCGAGCGGGAGCGCGAGGTGCTCGGCCTGATCGCCGACGGCCGCTCCAACCGGGAGATCGCCCGCGCCCTCGTCCTCTCCGAGAAGACGGTGAAGACGCACGTGTCGAACATCCTGATGAAGCTCGACCTGGCGGACCGCACCCAGGCGGCCCTGTGGGCCGTACGGCACGGCGCCGCCGGCTGACGTACCCGCTCCGCGCACTACTGCGCCCCGGCAGGGGCGGTTCCCGGCCGGTGAGAGATTCATACTGTCGTGTATTCGTACCCCGTTCGGCGTATCCCGCCGGACGGGGGCGCGTTCTCCATGGCGTGCCGCGGCGGCTGGCCGCGGCGATCGCAAGGAGGATCCCGAAGTGAAGAACCTGAAGAAGGCCGCGGCTGTCACCCTCGTCGCCGGTGGTCTGGTCGCCGCCGGTGCCGGTCTCGCCTCCGCCACTGACGGTGCGCACGCGAACGGCAAGGCCGTCCACTCGCCGGGCGTCGGCTCGGGCAACCTGATCCAGGCCCCGATCCACATCCCGGTCAACGCCGTGGGCGACAGCGTGAGCGTCATCGGCGTGCTGAACCCCGCCTTCGGCAACGCCGGCTTCAACGGCTGACACAGGCCTCAGGGTCCCCAGGACCACCGGCCCCCGGGTGCTACGCCCCGGGGGCCGGAGCGCTGTCGGCCCGTCGCGGGTCCGTTGATCCGTTCGGGCGTATGCCGCTACCGCCCCGTTTCCCTCCGTCCGGCCCCGGCGTTGCTCACCGTGCGGCTCGCCTTTGGGGCCGAAACGCACCATCTGGAGGAACACTTCATATGCACATCGCCAAGAAGGCCGCTCTGGCCGTAGCCGTCGCCGGTATCGCCGCGGGCGCCTCGGCCGGTGCCGCCGTCGCCGACGCGGGCGCCGAGGGCGCGGCCACGACGTCCCCGGGCGTCATCTCCGGCAACCAGGCCCAGGTGCCGGTCCACATCCCGGTCAACGTCGTCGGCGACTCGGTCAACGTCATCGGTCTGCTGAACCCGACCTTCGGCAACACCGCGGCGAACGACTGACGTCCCGCAAGGCAGGCACACCGGAGCCCCGCGGCCATCAGGCCGCGGGGCTCCGGTCGGTCCGGCCCCGGCGCGGGCCCGTCCCTCACCCCCGCAGCTGCTCCTCCACATACGCGTTGTACGCCGCGACCTGCGCCCGCCGCGCCGTCCGCTCCACCGGCCGCAGCGCCACCGCCCGCGCCCCCATCTCCGAGGCGCTCACCGCCCCGCCGTGCCCGCTCTCGTACGCCAGCTCCACCAGCAGCCCCACCCGCTGCGCCAGCTCCAGCACGCGTACGGCCCGGGGCGGATAACCCGGGGCCAGCGCCTCACGGCCGCGCTCGGCCCGGGCCCGGTACGCGTCGACGGCCGCCTCCGCCAGCGGCCCGGAGCCCGCCACGTCCAGCCGGGTCAGCACCTGCGTGGCCTCCCGCAGGGCCTCCGCCAGCTCCCGCTCGGCCTCGCCCAGCGACGGGACGTCCGCGGGCGGCGCCTGGCGCACCGGCAGGCAGTGCCAGACCACCTCGACGTGGACGTCACCCTCCGGCCCGGCCTCGTACACCTCGGGGATCAGCCCGAGCGCCGCGCCCGTGCAGATGACCGCCTCCTCGGCGTCGACGGCCCGCGCGTTGAACTCCGGCGGCCCGCTCAGCCCCAGCGGGTGCCCGGGGGCGGGCAGCGCGATCCGCAGGCCGCCGACCCCGAGGGCGCGCAGCCGGCCGAGCGCCAGCGTCAGCCCGACAGGACCCGCCTCCCCGGGGATCCCCTCGACGCGGTGCACCGCGTCCTCCCCGACGATCGCGAGGGCCGCGTCGTCGGGCGCGACAAGACCGGCAAGAAGGGCGTTCCCCCATGCCGCGAGACGTCCAGAGCGTGGTTCCGAGAGCATGAGCCCCACCATAGAAGCTCCGTGGAACGCCAAAACCCCGGCCGATGGAATGGACCACCGGACCAGTGGCGTAGGTTTTCCCCAGGGGGCTGCGTCCAGCGCCGAACAGGCCGGACCTCAGGGACGCACGCGAGACGGCCGAGACTGCAATGGGAGACAACGCGCTCATGAGCGATGTGCTGGAGCTGGAGGACGTATCCGTGGTCCGCGAGGGCCGGGCTCTGGTGGACCAGGTCTCCTGGTCGGTGAAGGAGGGGGAGCGCTGGGTCATCCTCGGACCGAACGGCGCGGGCAAGACCACCCTCCTGAACATCGCCTCGAGCTACCTCTTCCCGAGCAGCGGTTCCGCCACCATCCTCGGCGAGACCCTCGGCCGGCCCGGCACGGACGTGTTCGACCTGCGCCCGCGCATCGGCATCGCCGGCATGGGCCTCGCCGAGAAGCTGCCCAAGCGCCAGACGGTCCTGCAGACCGTGCTCACCGCCGCCTACGGCATGACCGCCGGCTGGCAGGAGAAGTACGAGGACATCGACGAGCAGCGCGCCCGCGCCTTCCTCGACCGCCTCGGCATGAGCGAGTACCTGGACCGCAAGTTCGGCACGCTCTCCGAGGGCGAGCGCAAGCGCACCCTCATCGCCCGCGCGCTCATGACCGACCCCGAGCTGCTCCTCCTCGACGAGCCCGCCGCCGGTCTCGACCTCGGCGGCCGCGAAGACCTCGTCCGCCGCCTCGGCCGCCTCGCCCGCGACCCGATCGCCCCCTCGATGATCATGGTCACGCACCACGTCGAGGAGATCGCCCCGGGCTTCACCCACGTCCTGATGATCCGTCAGGGCCAGGTCCTCGCCGCCGGCCCGCTGGAGCTGGAGCTGACTTCCCGCAACCTCTCGCGCTGCTTCGGCCTCCCCCTCGTCGTCGAGCAGCGGGCCGACCGCTGGAGCGCCACCGGCCTCCCCCTCGGCTGACCCGCGCACCCGGCCGGCCCGGGGGCCCGATCGTCCCCTGTCGGCACGGTGGTCCGCCGATCTACCATGGCCATGTGGCAGACATAGACGCTTGGGTGTGGTGGCTGATCGGGGCGGTCGCGCTCGGAATCCCGCTCGTCATCACCGCCATGCCCGAACTGGGCATGCTCTCCGCGGGCGCCGTCGCCGGAGCCGTGACGGCCGGGCTCGGCGGGGGAGCCGTCCTCCAGGTCGTGGTCTTCGCCGTCGTCTCCTGCGCGCTGATCGCCGTCGTACGCCCCATCGCGGTACGTCAGCGCCGCCAGAATCCGACCCTGGCCACCGGCATCGACGCCCTCAGGGGCAGACAGGCCACCGTCGTCGAGCGCGTCGACGCGAGCGGCGGACGGATCAAGCTCGGCGGCGAGATCTGGTCCGCCCGCACCCTCGACGGCGACGCGGCGTACGAACCGGGCCGGCAGGTCGACGTGGTCGACATCGAGGGAGCGACAGCGATCGTCATCTGAGTCCGCGGGTGACCTGAACTCGCCCCGCCGGATGGGTGGTTCTGACAGACTCGACCAGCACGATCTCATGATCTTCCGACGCGACGGCGCCGGAGGGACAACCGCACGAAGGGCACGGGAGACGCGATGTCAGCGATCATCATCGTCCTGATCATTCTGGTGGTGTTGGTCTTCATCGCCCTGATCAAGACCATCCAAGTCATCCCGCAGGCGAGCGCGGCCATCGTGGAGCGGTTCGGCCGGTACACCCGCACACTGAACGCGGGCCTGAACATCGTCGTCCCCTTCATCGACTCCATCCGCAACCGCATCGACCTGCGCGAACAGGTGGTGCCGTTCCCGCCGCAGCCGGTGATCACCCAGGACAACCTCGTCGTCAACATCGACACCGTCATCTACTACCAGGTGACCGACGCGCGGGCGGCCACCTACGAGGTCGCCAGCTACATCCAGGCCATCGAGCAGCTCACGGTGACGACCCTGCGCAACATCATCGGCGGCATGGACCTGGAACGGACCCTGACCTCCCGCGAGGAGATCAACGCGGCGCTGCGCGGCGTCCTCGACGAGGCCACCGGCAAGTGGGGCATCCGCGTCAACCGCGTCGAGCTCAAGGCGATCGAGCCGCCCACCTCCATCCAGGACTCGATGGAGAAGCAGATGCGCGCCGACCGTGACAAGCGCGCCGCGATCCTCACCGCGGAGGGCATCCGCCAGTCCCAGATCCTCACCGCCGAGGGCGAGAAGCAGTCCGCGATCCTGCGGGCCGAGGGTGAGGCCAAGGCGGCGGCCCTGCGCGCCGAGGGCGAGGCGCAGGCCATCCGTACGGTCTTCGAGTCCATCCACGCCGGGGACGCGGACCAGAAGCTCCTCGCCTACCAGTACCTCCAGATGCTGCCGAAGATCGCCGAGGGCGACGCCAACAAGCTCTGGATCGTCCCCAGCGAGATCGGCGACGCGCTCAAGGGGCTGAGCGGCGCCATGGGCAACTTCGGGCCGATGGCCGGCGGCCCCGCCCCGGCCGCCGCGAAGGAGCGCCGGGAGACACCCCCCATCGACTGAACGCGCCGGACAGAGCGGAGCGGGCCGCCGACCATGAGGTCGGCGGCCCGTCTGCGTACGGTCCGCTCCGGCTACGCCGCGGCCTTCTGCTGCCGGCCCAGCCACCCGGGCAGCGCCGCCTGCTCGTCCGCCCCCAGGGAGAACAGCATCGCGTCCGCCGGGGTCGGCTCGAACGGCTGCCTGAGCAGCGGCATTCCCGCCTGCTCCGGCGTCCGGTCCGCTTTGCGGTGATTGTCCTCGGCGCAGGACGCCACCGTGTTCAGCCAGGCGTCCGCGCCCCCCTGCGACCGCGGCACCACGTGGTCCACGGTCGTCGCCCGCCGCCCGCAGTACGCGCACCGGTGACGGTCCCGGATGAGCACCCCGCGCCTGGACCACGGCGCGCGTCTTCGGAACGGCACCCGCACGTATCTGCAGAGTCTGATCACCCGCGGCACCGGAAGATCGAGCGCCGCTCCGCGCATGCGTAGCTCGGGGTGGGCCTGCTCGACGACCGCCTTGTCCTGCAGCACCAGCACGACGGCTCGGTTCAGCGTCACCGTCGAGAGCGGCTCGAAGCTCGCGTTCAGCACCAATGTGTCCCGCACCCTGCCCACCTCCCGTACGCAACGGATCACCCCTCGGCGTCCGTGCGTCAACTCTGGCCGCGCCCGCCGAGATGGACAACGCAATAAAAAATGCCCGCCCCTGATCAATTCCAAGACCAGGAGCGGGCAAACGTCCGGTGAACGTCAACTCTCCGCGGGAGCCGCGTACTCGGCGACGACCTGCGCCCGCGCCAGCGTGTGGAACCGCAGGTTGAAGCCGACGACCGCCGGAGAGGCGTCGGAGTCGATCCCGAGCTTCTCCTGGTCCACCGCGTACACCGTGAAGACATAACGGTGCGCCGGGTCCCCGGCCGGCGGCGCGGCGCCCCCGAACTCCTTCGCCCCGTAGTCGTTGCGCACCTGGACGGCACCCTCGGGCAGGCCCTTGAACGCGCCGCTGCCCGCCCCGGCCGGCAGCTCCGTCACCGAGGCCGGGATGTCGAACAGGGACCAGTGCCAGAACCCGCTGCCGGTCGGCGCGTCCGGGTCGAAGCACGAGACGGCGAAGCTCTTGGTCTCCGCCGGGAAGCCCTCCCACCGCAACTGCGGCGACGTGTTCCCGCCCGCCTGGACCTGGGCGTCGTCGAGCACGCCACCCGGCTCGAAGTCCTCGCTCACCACGGTGAAGGACGGCACCTGCGGATGAAAGTCATGCGGCAACGGCGCCCGCTCGGGCTGCTCGGTCACGACGACACCTCCTGAATCACGGGTCTGTACTGCATCAAGGGTTCAGTCCCGGGTTCTACCGGAACCGACGTCCCAAACCCTAGAACCAGTTCTTCCGGCTGCCGACCTCCGACAGCCACTGGTGCAGATAAGCCGACCAGTCGGTGCCCTGGAAGTCGTGGTGCCCGACGACGAACGAGCGGAACGTGTCGCTGCCCTCACTGAACAGGCCGGGCTTCTTGTCCATCTCCAGGACGACGTCCATCTGCCGGTCGTCGGCCACGAAGCTCAGCTCCACCTGGTTGAGCCCCCGGTACTGCTGCGGCGGGAAGAACTCGATCTCCTGGTAGAACGGCAGCTGCTGGCGCGTGCCCCGGATGTGCCCACGCTCCATGTCCGCGCTCTTGAAGCGGAAGCCGAGCCCGATGAAGGCGTCCAGGATCGCCTGCTGCGACGGCAGCGGGTGCACGCTGATGGGGTCCAGGTCACCCGAGTCCACGGCCCGGGCGATCTCCAGCTCGGTGGTCACCCCGATGTTCATCCCGCGCAGCTGCTGGCCGTCGATGGTGGTGACCGGCGTCTCCCAGGGGATCTCCAGGCCGAAGGGGACCACATGCACCGCGTCCGCCTTCAGCTGGAACGCACCACCGAGCCGCACCTTGGTGAACTCGACGTCCTGCTTGTACTCCTGCTCCCCGCCCTCGACCTCGACCCGGGCCTGCAAGCCGACGGAGAGCCCCTCGATCTCCTGGTCCACGGACCCGCCCTGGATCCGGACCTCGCCCTGGACGACGCCTCCGGGCACGACATTGGCCTCGGTGAGCACCGTCTCGACGGATGCGCCGCCCGCACCCAGACTTGCCAACAGCCGCTTGAAGCCCATGACTCGATCTCCTCCGTAGGTGAACCGTGATCTCGCGACCACCGGACCAGCTGGTCCTGCTGACACAAACGCGGTTCACCGGCCACCGGTTCCGCACGTGCCCGCACCGGCCGTTCGGTTACCCTCGGACGGCATGATCGCGGCCCCTGACCGTACGCCCCTGACCCGCAAGTTCTTCGACCGCCCAGTGCTGGACGTCGCCCCCGACCTCCTGGGCCGCACGCTGGTGCACCACACCACGGCCGGCCCGATCGAGCTCCGTCTTACGGAGGTGGAGGCCTACGACGGCGCGAACGACCCCGGCTCCCACGCGTACAGAGGACAGACAGCGCGCAACAGCGTGATGTTCGGACCACCCGGACACGTGTACGTCTACTTCACCTACGGCATGTGGCACTGCATGAACCTCGTCTGCGGCCCCGCGGGCACGGCGAGCGGGGTTCTGTTGCGCGCCGGCCAGATCACCGAGGGCGCCGAACTCGCCCGCACCCGTCGGCTCTCGGCCCGCAAGGACAAGGAACTGGCCAAAGGCCCGGCCCGCCTCGCCACGGCCCTGGGCGTGGACCGCGCTCTCGACGGCACGGACGCCTGCGCCTCCGAGACCTCCCCGGTGAGGGTCCTGGAGGGCACTCCGGTCCCGGCTGACCAGGTACGCAGCGGCCCGCGCACCGGCGTCGGCGGCGAAGGCGGCGTCCACCCCTGGCGCTTCTGGATCGCGGACGACCCGACGGTGAGCCCGTACCGGGCCCATACGCCGCGGCGCCGACGAACTTGACGCGGTCTTGCGCGATCCGTAATGTGGTCCGAGCCGCTTGACCGGGTATGGCGTTCAGCCAGCAACCGGAAGCGGCCAAACCACTACTTACTCACGATCTCCCTTAGCGGGGTCCTTTTCGGCGTGCCTGCATGTCGAAATTCGAACTCGCGAAACTCAATTATGAGTCACCGGGGAAATCGGCTAACGTAGTGAACTCGCCGAAAGGCAAGGCCTCTCCAGCGGCCACCAGAAATGAATTCCGAACCGGAAGCGGAACGGAAAACGGATCTGGTAAGGTTGGAAACACCGAAGGGAAGCGCCCGGAGGAAAGCCACGAGAGAGTCTCTCGGGTGAGTACAAAGGAAGCGTCCGTTCCTTGAGAACTCAACAGCGTGCCAAA